>NZ_DALZXY010000100.1:0-11340 GCF_031988865.1 Arthrobacter sp. | reverse complement strand
CACCGGTTTCGGAGGCGCTGCTGGGCCCGGACGGGACCTTCCTGCTGGCTCCCGCTGAACGGCGCTCCAGCAGCAGCCAGGGATCGCTGATGCTCCGCGAAGTTCCACGGCGTCCGGCATTCGGCAGCGAGACGGGGGACTGGTCCCACGTGGATGTGTACCTGTCCAAGACCTTGGACTACCGGGCACTGGTTTTCGCGGGTTCGTCCTGGGACCAGCAGGCCCTGGACTGGATGGTGCCTAGGTCGGCAACCATCGTGTCAGTGGGTGCGGCCTTCCCCGAAGCCACGCTCAGCGTCACGTACCCGGGCCAGGAGGACTGGCTCGTTGCGGCCCTCGTGGAAACCATGGTGCCGGAGCTGGTGGCCTGGGACTGGTACAAAAAGGACCCCGGCTACTCTTGGAGCGCCAGGGTCAGTGCCGTCCGGCCGGGCTGACTACTGCAGGACGGCGATGGTAAAAACGATGATCGACGCCAGAAAAAGCACGCCGATCGCCGAATAGGAGATGCGGGTAAAGCGTTGCTGCCGGCTACGTTCTTCGCGCCATTCCCTGCGGGTCAGTGTTGTGCTCATGCGCAGAACTGTAAGAACGTCCCGGGCTGGTCACGAAGAGTACTTTCTACTTGTTCCTCACGATTTGTTACCCGGCTGCTGGCTTATGTTACGCGCCCGGTGCGTCGGAACTGGCACATATAACGAAGGCACGCACTCCGGGTTGGGCCGGAGAGCGTGCCTTCGATGAAGCCGTTAGTACTTACTCGGTCCGGGCGCGGCTCTCTGCCAGCTCGTCGGCGGTGTCCGAGCGGCCCATCATGAACGGAACCAGGAAGGCGATGGTGCCAAGCACCAGGCAGGCTGCCATGGGCCACACGACCTCGAGGGTCAGCCAGTTCAGAGAATAGAGCGAGAGGGCGAAGAGCCCGAAGAAGACGATAAACGTCACGAGGTTCTTGACCAGGTGTCCTTCGCCCGAGTGAGTAGGCTGCTTGGCCTGGGTGCCTGCCATGGGAGTTCTCCGTTTCAAAAAGTTTTCAGCGGCGGACGGATCAGTAACCGGACCCGCCGTTACCACCCTTAACAATAGCGATACCGGAGCTGGCTCCAATTCGCGTAGCGCCGGCGTCGATCATTGCGAGGGCATCTTCCCGGCTGCGGACCCCGCCTGAAGCCTTAACCCCGAGCTCCGGACCGACCGTCCGGCGCATCAGGGCAACGTCCTCGGCCGTGGCCCCGCCGCCGTTGAACCCGGTGGAGGTCTTGACGAAGTCGGCTCCGGCCTCAACCGATGCCTCGCAGGCCAGGACCTTCTGCTCGTCCGTGAGGAGCGCGGTTTCGATGATGACCTTCAGCAGTGCTCCTGATTCATGCACGGCTTCAGCGACTGCAGCGATGTCCCGGACCAGGGCCTCCCGGTCGCCGCGGCGGGCGGCAGCGATGTCTATCACCATGTCGATTTCATCGGCGCCGTCCTGCAGTGCTCCCTGGGCCTCGAATACCTTGACCTCAGTGGTGGACGCCCCCAGCGGGAAACCGATGACGGAGCAGGTGGCCACGCCGGTGTCTTTCAGGGCTGTGTGCACCGTGCTGACCCAGAGCGGATTTACGCACACGGATTTGAAGCGGTACTGGGCTGCTTCGTCGCAGACCCGCAGGATGTCCTCGCTGGAAGCCTCGGGCTTCAGGAGCGTGTGGTCGATATAGGAGGCAAGGTCAGCGGTCTGTGGAGTCTCTCCAGACGCGGCATTCGTGGGCATGGCGGTCCTTTCCAAACTGGACCTCCATCCTCCCATATGGCGGAGGGGGCGGGGGCAGGTGCGTGGGTGCGTTCGAGGCCGAGTGCACGCAGCAAAGAAGCGATTGGGGAGTGCTTAGCTAATTAGGGTCGTTAACTACAAAAGCCGGACAACGTCCTGAGGATAGTTGTCCGGCCTTTGGCTGAAGCTTAGTTCGGCCACCAGCCAACGAGCGGTGAAACGGGGT
Source organism: Arthrobacter sp. (assembly GCF_031988865.1). Classification (NCBI taxonomy): domain Bacteria; kingdom Bacillati; phylum Actinomycetota; class Actinomycetes; order Micrococcales; family Micrococcaceae; genus Arthrobacter; species Arthrobacter sp. Next base: position 9,358 of record NZ_DALZXY010000100.1, on the reverse strand, counting down.
TGCCGCCGTTACCACTGCCGAAGGACGGTGCCGCATTCGCGGGTGCTGCAACGCCGACGGCCGTGATGGCTGCCGCGAGAAGAAGGGATGCCCCCAGTTTCTTCATTTCGTTCTCCTTGGTGAGGTCACGCTCAGTTGCTGACGACTAAAACTATACCGAAGTCGCACAGCAAAAAGCAGATCTTTCCTAAGATTCAGGATATCTTGCGTATGGATTGAGATAGTCGCTGGTGCCGAGTGCCTGCCTCGATGGCCGTAACGTTAGACCGAGGCAACCGCCTTCGCGCACAATTGTAGCGTGGCGCTGATGAAACATAAGGCAAGATTCCGAGAAAGTGCCGTGGCTTTGATGAGCGATGACTTCATACTGAACGAGTACAAAGCCCGGCAGTCGTGGGAACGCCGGGACTACTCGAGCGCGATGATATCCGCGCGGGCTGCGGCCAACGTTGCACATACCCGCGGAGACGAAGTTGGCTGGTGGCGAATGACGTTTCTCTACGGGGAGTGCCAGCTTGAACTGGGCCAGATGGACGGTTGTGCCGACACGGCTCGCCTTCTAGCTGAACATCCGCTCTCCGGAGATGACCCCGAGCGAGGAGTAAAGGCCAAGGCTTTGATGTCGCTGGGACTCCAAGGGATGGGGCAACTTCCAGAGGCTTTGGCAGTGGCCAGGGATGCAGCCTTGGATTCGCCGGTGACAGAGCAGGGAGGGCGGGGGAAGCTGGAAGCGCAGCAGGCACTTGTCGCGGTGCTCGGCGAGAGCGGAAACTTAGAAGACGCATGGCAGGAAGCCCTGCTTCTCGCCTCCATGATCAGTAGCGACACAGCGCTCGAAAAGGCTGGAAAAGCCTACTGGTCGATTGGAAATGCGGCTTTCCTAATCGGCCGAAACCGCGAAGCGACCCATTACCACGACCTTGCTGCGTCCTGCCTGTCGCCGAGCAACGATGTCAGCTTGTGGGCACTGTTCAACAAGGCTTCGGCTTTTATGCGCCTAACAGCAAACCTCGTGGAGCCGGAAACACTGCAGTGCATAGAGCGAGCTGAAATGGCTCTTTCCATCACTGGTGGCACGGCTCAAGATGAGCTTGATGTCGCATTGATTAGGGCTTATTGGTGCTACCTGACAGGCGAGGTCAAAGAGGCGAGGCGCCGTATGTCTGAACTCTTGGCGGAAGCATCGTCCATGGCGCCCCATAGTGAGGGGGAAGCTCGCTTTCTTTATGCGCGCATTGTGGCAGATCAAGGGCATCATGCCGAGGCCGCGGAGTATGCAGAGGCAAGTGCTGAGCTTTTTGATGCTGCAGGAGCCGCCGCGCGTGCACTCCAGTCCAGAAAATTTATGGAGGAACGGAAACTTGTCGATTAGGCGCTGGAGCGCCATAAAGAACTAGGAAATAACAAGCAGGCTTGGTGACTTCGGTTCCGATTTGGAATGTCGGGTGGAAATCCACCGTTTACCGCTTCGCTGGGGTACGTTTGGTTTTGGGGGGAAACATGGGAAAGTATCAACTTTTTAGGTCTCACAAGGCAGCAGGAACTGATCGTTTCCGCTGCCGTTCCGTTGGCTGGCGCTTGGGGGCAGCATGACGTTCATTGAAGGTGCAGCTCCGCGGCCCGAGGAACCCGCTCCGGTCACAGCGGGCGCAGAACTCCCCGCAACACCTGAAGGCTACGCAGAGGTCTGCCAGGACGTGGGGTTCATCAGAATGGTGCTGCCGCCAGGTGCGGTGATCACCGGAGGCATCGCCGCCCGAGCGGCGGAACAATTCCAGGAATTGGCCAGCACCGGCGATAAACCACTGCTGCTGGAGCTGACCGGCATCGAGGCGATCACCCGGAGCGCACGCACCGTCTTCGGGTCCGCGCGGGCCTCCGCCGTCGCCGTCCTTGGCACGTCCCAGGTAGACCGGGTCATAGCCAACTTCCTGCTGGGCGGTGACTTGCCGTCGTGCCCCACGAAATACTTTTCGTCGAAACCTGATGCCCTGGCGTGGCTTGGGAAGCGTGCAGGATGACAGTTCCGGATTCTGAGGACACACGCCTCCAGCAGGTTGTGGACGGGATTGTCCGAATCGCTGCCGGTGACCTGAGCACGCGGATCCGCACCTCGCCCAGGCGGGATGACGTGGACGCCGTCATCACCGGAATTAACCTCCTGGCCGAAGAGCTGAACTCGGTCTACCAGGAGTTTGAGGAGCGGGTAGAGTCCCGCACCCGGGAGCTGCAGGCAGCGCACCGGCAGATGCAGCGAATGGCCATGAGCGATGCCCTGACCGGCACCGCCAACCGGACGGCCCTGATGCATGAGATCGAGTCCGCGCTCCTTGCCGCGGAGGGCGGCCTCAAACGGCCGTCCGTCCTGATGATCGACCTCGACGCCTTCAAGGACATCAACGACAGCTTTGGGCACCAGACCGGCGACCAGGTGCTCGTCGAGGTGGCCCGCAGGCTCCGTTGGGCCGTGAGGCGCGGTGACACGGTCGCCAGGCTCGGCGGTGACGAGTTCGCCGTCCTGCTCCCGGAGACAGGGCTGACGACGGCCATGGGCGTAGCCGCCCGGGTCCAGGAATCCCTGGCCGAGTCCATCCGGGTCGAGGAAATCGACGTCTGGCCGCGTGCGAGCATCGGCGTGCACTCCGCACTTCCGGGGGAATCCGCGGAAGACATCATGGTCCGCGCGGATACCGCCATGTATGCCGCCAAGGACGCGGGCCGGAGCCAGAGCAAGTCATTCGAGCCGGTGATGCTCTACGCACGCCAGTTCCGCCGGGAAATGGCCGCCGAACTCCGCGAGGGCGTGGGACGGAACGAACTATTCCTGGACTACCAGCCTGTGGTGGAACTGGCCACGGGCCGGATGACCGGGGTGGAGGCCCTGATCCGCTGGCAGCATCCCGAACGCGGCCTGGTCATGCCGGACGACTTCATTTCGATCGCCGAAGAAACGGGGATCATCCTGGACCTGGGCCGTTGGGTCCTGCGTGCTGCGCTGGAACAGGTTGCCCGCTGGGAGGCGGAGCTCTCGCTCGACGCCGATTTCAAGGTGCGGGTGAACCTCTCCGCCATGGAGCTGCAGCGCCTCGACCTGGTGGACCACGTCCGCCACGCCCTGACGGCAACCGGAATCGCACCCACCCGCCTGGTCATCGAGATCACCGAGAGTGCCTTCGTCAGCGGCGGGGACGTGGAAATGTACTCGCTCAAATCGCTCGACGCCCTGGGCATCGGCATCGAAATCGATGACTTTGGCACCGGATATTCGTCCATCAGCTACCTGCGCAGGCTCCCGGTGCACACGGTGAAGGTGGACCGCAGCCTGATCCAGGAAATCAGCTCGGACCCCGGCCAGCTGCAATTCGTCGACGCCGTGCACGGACTTATTCAAGCGGCCGGAATGGAAGCCGTTTTTGAGGGCATCGAAACCCTGGACCAGGCGGCGGACCTCCTGGTCCTGGGCTGCCGCAGCGGCCAGGGCTACTACTTCAGCAGACCCCTGGGTGCCGGGCAGGTTGCCGCGATCCTGGAATCAGGAACCAGGTTGCCGCTGGTGCAGGCCCCAGCCGCGTCCCCCGCAGCAAGCTGACGAACTGCAGCTGCGGGCACCTTCCGTAGTAACGGGTGAGGGCTAGGCTTCGAGGCCCAAGGCTGCGGCGATGTCCGCCTCGGCGGCTGCCAGCCGTTGTGCAGCAGCGGCGCGGGCCCGCGGCAGGTCGGCCCGCCCGTCGGCGGATTCGATGACCTCCAGGTAGCACTTGAGCTTGGGTTCGGTGCCGGAGGGACGGACGATGATCCGGGTGCCGTCCTCCGTGAGGTACAGCAGCCCGTCGGTCGGGGGCAGCTCCTCGGAGCCTTCGGACAGGTCGACGGCGGAAACCACCGGGGAGCCGGCCAGCGACACTGGTGCCTGCTCCCGCAAGCGCGTCATCATCTGCGGAATCAGTGCCAGATCCGCCACCCGGACGGACAGCTGGTCCGAGGCGTGCAGCCCGTGTTCCAGTGCGAGATCGTCAAGCATGTCGAACAGGGTCCGCCCCTGCGCTTTCAGCGACGCGGCAAGCTCGGCGATCAGCAGCGCGGCGGAGATGCCGTCCTTGTCCCGGACCAGCGCCGGTGCCACACAATACCCAAGCGCCTCTTCATAGCCGTAGACCAGCCCGGGAACCCGGGAGATCCACTTGAACCCGGTCAGGGTCTCCTGGTGCTGGAAGCCGGCGGCCGCCGCGATCCGGGCCAGCAGCCGGGAGGAGACGATCGAATTGGCGAACACGGGGGGCTGGCCGGAATCGTTCCGCAGCCGGAGATGGCCCGTACGGATCCGCTCGGCCAGGTGCGCGCCCAGCAGGGCACCGGTTTCGTCACCGCGCAGCATCCGCCATTCGCCGGTGGCAGGGTCTTTTGCCGCGGCGGCAGCCCTGTCGGCGTCCGGGTCATTGGCCAGGACGACGTCGGCACCGGTCCCTGCGGCCAGGGCAAGGGCCAGGTCCAGCGCTCCGGGCTCTTCCGGGTTGGGAAAGGCCACAGTCGGGAAGTCAGGGTCCGGTTCGGCCTGCGCCGCAACAAGCCGGACGGAGGTGAAGCCGGCGTCGCGCAGGACGGCGGACATGGTCTCGCCTCCGACGCCGTGCATCGGCGTGAGCACGATCGACAGGTCCCGGGCTGGATAGCCGTCGCGGCTGGCCAGGGCGTCCACCGCATTGATGTAGTCAGCCACGATGGAGTCGGAGACATCCGTCCAGCCCTCGGGTGCGGTGTCGATGGAGGACAGCGGCGCGGTGTAGTCGATGCGCGCGGCGATCTCGGCGTCGTAGGGCGGGACGATCTGCGCGCCCCGGCCCGGCCCCCTGACCGTCCGCCCGCCCAGGTAGACCTTGTACCCGTTGTCCCGTGCCGGGTTGTGGCTGGCGGTGACCATCACCCCGGCGTCGGTATCCAAAGCCCGCACGGCGTACGCCAGCACCGGGGTGGGCAGCGTGGAGGGCAGCAGGAACGCTTCGATGCCGGCGGCGCTGAAAACCGCGGCTGTCTCAAGGGCGAAGGCCCGGGAGTTGTGCCGGGCGTCGTACCCGATCACTGCGCTGGGGGTCCAGCCATCGGCCTTGCTCTGCAGGAAGGCCGCGATCCCGGCAGCCGTGCGGCGGACCACCGCGCGGTTCATCCGTCGCGGTCCGGCTCCCAGCTCCGCGCGCAGCCCGGCGGTGCCGAACTCCAGGGTTCCGGAGAACCTGTCGGTCAGATCGGCAACGGCAGCTTCGCCGTCGGGCCCCCCGGTACCGGCGCGCTGCAGCAGTGCGCGCAGTTCCGCGGCCGTGGCCGGGTCCGGATCTTCCTCTGCCCAGAGCCGTGCTTCGGTCAGCAGCTCCTGCAGTTCCATCGCAGTCAAGGTCATTGGACGCCTCTGATCAGGTACGAACGGCGCCTTAGAGGGCGCCGATGATTCCGGCAAGCAGCTTGGAGATGCGCGGACCAGCCTCGGCTCCGGCCTCCAGGACTTCCTGGTGGCTCAGCGGCTCGGGGCTGATGCCGGCGGCGAGGTTGGTTACCAGGCTGATGCCAAAGACTTCCATTCCGGCATGGCGGGCTGCAATGGCTTCCAATGCAGTGGACATGCCCACCAGGTCCGCGCCGATTGTCTTGGCATAGCGGACCTCAGCCGGTGTCTCGTAGTGCGGGCCGGGGAACTGGGCGTACACGCCCTCCGCGAGGCTGGGGTCAACGGTGCGGGCCAGCTCCCGCAGACGGGGGGAGTAGAGATCTGTAAGGTCGACGAACGTCGCTCCCTCCAGCGGGGAGGTGGCGGTCAGGTTGAGGTGGTCACTGATCAGCACCGGTGTGCCGGGCTTCCAGTTCGGGTTCAGCCCGCCGCAGCCGTTGGTCAGGACCATGACCTTGGCGCCGGCAGCGGCTGCCGTGCGCACGCCGTGGACGACGGCGCGTACGCCCTTGCCCTCGTAATAGTGCGTGCGGGCACCCAGGATCAGGGCGCGCTTGCCGCCGGGAATCAGGACGGAGCGGATGGTGCCCACATGTCCCTGGACCGCCGGGGCGGAAAACCCGGGAATGTCCGAGGCATCAAGGGTGGCAGTGGTCTCACCGATCAGGTCCGCTGCATCCCCCCAGCCGCTGCCCAGGACCAGGGCGATGTCGTGGGCGGGTACGCCGGTTTTCTCGGCAATGTACGCTGCGGCCTGCCGGGCAAGTTCAAAAGGTTCGTCGTTGCTCACCCGTACAACTTACCGCTTGTCGCGGCTCTTCGCGGGCGGAGGCGGAATCGGCTCGTTTGAGAGGCGTCCCCGGATGGGACAGAATGGACACTTGTGACGAGCCAACTAGATTTTACTGCCAGAAAAATTGCGATCCTCGGCGGCGGCCCAGGCGGATATGAGGCAGCCATGGTGGCCGCGTCCCTGGGTGCGGACGTCACCATCGTTGAACGCAACGGGCTCGGAGGCTCCGCCGTCCTCACCGACGTCGTGCCGTCCAAAACCCTTATCGCCACCGCAGATGTAATGACCCGGATGAGTTCCGCGTCGAACCTCGGCGTCGACTTCGGCGATACCAGCAAGCCGGTAGTGGCGGACCTGAAAATGGTTAACCACCGGCTGCTCGCCCTGGCCAAGGAACAGTCCAACGACATCCGGCGCACCCTGGAGCGGATGGGCGTGAAGGTGCTCGTGGGTGAGGGCCGGCTCCTGGATAACCGCACGATCGAAGTGACCTCGGATGAAGGCACAACGACGGTCGAGGCCGAAGCCCTGCTGATTTCCACCGGCGCGAATCCGCGCGAACTGGAAACCTCCATGCCGGACGGCGAGCGGATCTTCACCTGGAAGCAGATTTACAACCTCACCGAGGTGCCCGAACACCTTATTGTCATCGGTTCAGGCGTCACGGGCGCCGAGTTCGCCTCCGCCTATAACGGGCTCGGATCCCGCGTCACGCTGATCTCCAGCCGGGACCGGGTCCTTCCCGGCGAGGACGCCGACGCCGCCCGCGTCCTGGAGGACGTCTTCCAGACGCGTGGCATGAGCGTGCTTTCCCGCTCACGCGCCGACTCCGTCAAGCGGACCGACGACGGCGTGCTGGTCACTCTCTCCGACGGCCGCACCGTAGAGGGTTCCCACTGCCTGGTCGCCGTCGGGGCCATCCCGAACACCAAGGACATCGGGCTGGAAGAGGCCGGGGTGACCCTGGACGAGTACGGACAGATCAGGGTCGACGGCGTCTCCCGCACCACTGCATCGAACGTCTACGCCGCGGGCGACTGCACCGGGGTCTTCAACCTCGCCTCCGTTGCCGCCATGCAGGGACGCATCGCCATCGCCCACCTGATGGGGGACAGCGTCAAGCCGCTGAAGCTCAAGAACGTGGCCTCGAACATCTTCACCTCTCCGGAAATCGCCTCGGTCGGCGTCTCCGAACAGGACATCGCGGCCGGACGGTACCAGGGAGATGTCATCAAGCTCTCCCTGCACACCAACGCCCGCGCCAAGATGATGGACGTCAAGGAAGGGTTCGTGAAGATCATTGCCCGCAAGGGATCCGGCACGGTGATCGGCGGCGTCGTCGTGGGCCCCCGGGCCTCGGAACTGATCTTCCCGATCGCCCTGGCTGTCACGCAGAAACTCCATGTGGATGATGTGGCGAACACGTTTACCGTCTACCCGTCGCTGACCGGTTCCATCTCCGAAGCCGCCCGGCGCCTGCACGTGCACATCTAGGTTCCGCACCGGCTACAAGGCCCGCCCCCGGCAGCTCATGCGCTGCGGGGGCGGGCCTTTCTGCGTCCAGGGTCAGCGGGTGCGGGTCAGCGTGGGCGGGCGGGGGATTGACCGACCAGGAAGCGAGCCGGTGTCCAAATAGTGGACCGATGTCCGAATGGTGGACGCCAAGTTTTAGGATAAACCTGTTTCCGTCCCGCACCCGAAAGACTTCCCATGTCAACAGACACCTCCAGCGCCGAGGCTGCAAAGGCCCCGGCCAACTCCCGTGGACGCGTCATCGTCGCGTCCCTGGTCGGCACCTCGATCGAGTTCTACGACTTCTACGTGTACGCAACCGCGGCCGTGCTTGTCTTCCCGCGGCTGTTCTTCCCGAACGCCGAGGGCGTCACCGCGCTCCTGAGCTCCTTCGCCGTCTTCGGCGTGGCCTTCATCGCCCGCCCGCTGGGCTCGATTATCTTCGGGCACTTCGGCGACAGGGTGGGCCGCAAGGGCACCCTGGTGGCGTCGCTGCTGACCATGGGTATTGCCACCTTCCTGATCGGCTGCCTGCCGACGGCGGAGAACGGCTGGACCGTCATGGCTCCGGCTCTCCTGGTGGTCCTGCGCTTCGCCCAGGGACTGGCCCTCGGCGGCGAGTGGTCCGGCGCGGCACTGCTGGCAACGGAGAACGCGCCCGCGAACAAGCGCGCCATCTACGGCACCTTCCCCCAGCTGGGTGCGCCCATCGGCTTTATCCTGGCCAACGGGCTGTTCCTGTTGCTCAGCTTCCAGCTGACTCCTGAGCAGTTCGATTCCTGGGGCTGGCGGGTGCCCTTCCTTGCCAGCGCCGTAATGGTCATCATCGGCCTGTACGTCCGGCTCAAGCTGGTCGAAACCCCGGCCTTCCAGAAGGTGGTCGACGCCGGCGAAGTGAGCAAGCTGCCGCTCGCCGCCGTGTTCAAGAACTCCTGGCGCCCGATGATCGCGGGCACCTTCATCATGCTGGCCACCTACGTGCTCTTCTACCTGATGACCACGTTCACCCTCTCCTACGGCACGGCGGCCCGGACCTCCGAGGAGGCCCAGGCCAAGGCGGAAGCCGCCGGCAAGGCCTTCGACCCGGACTCATTCGCCTCCGGCCTGGGCTATGCACGCAACGACTTCCTGATCATGCTGATCGTCGGCGTCGTCTTCTTCGGTATCTTCACTCTGGTTGCCGGTCCGCTGGCGGAGAAGTTCGGCCGCCGCAAGACGCTGCTGTGGGTCACCGCTGCCATCTTCGCCTTCGGGTTCACCTTCGACCCGCTGTTCGGCGGCGGGTTCGCCGGCACGATGGCGCTGCTGATCATCGGCTTCACACTGATGGGGCTGACCTTCGGGCCGATGGGCGCCGTGCTGCCCGAACTCTTCCCGACCAACGTGCGCTACACCGGCTCAGCGATCGCCTACAACGTCTCCTCGATCCTGGGGGCCGCCGTCGCACCGTTCATCGCCGTGGCGCTCTGGCAGGCCGCTGACGGCAGCCCGTGGCTGGTGGGGGTCTATCTCTCCTCCATGGCCGTGCTGACCTTCATCGCGCTGTTCGTGACGCGTGAGACCAAGGACGTGGACTACGTCAACCACTCCAGCTAGGAGTTCCCACCCGTAACGCG
>NZ_DALZXY010000099.1:3910-11690 GCF_031988865.1 Arthrobacter sp. | reverse complement strand
TTTAGTCGTCGTTGAACCCATAATTTGTTGGAGTTCACGCATCTCCCTCCCCCAAGCTTCCGCTCGTATCCTGGAATCCGCTCGTTCCCCTGCCGAGGTGGGTTCCGCATGCCTCAGGGCATCTTCGAAGTCGGAGTATCCGCGGGTGATGTCCAGATGTGGTGGAAGAGCATCAACATCCTGGCGGCCAACTATCAGATGTGGGAGCGCTACGGTTCGGACCCACAGCTCGATGCTTTGAAGTTCTCGAATAAGCAGATGCCAGCTCTGCGTATGAGGACGCATAATCGAGACCTGCGGCCAGATCGAGAGTCCGACGTTCAGCGTATACGGGCCACTAACCAGGACCGTTCCGGAACGGAGAACCTGGTCCTCGCCAAATCCGTGGATTTCCAGTTCGGGATGCGCATAATCAGGAATGATTACCCCCAAGCGCGTCGATGCAACTGCCGGCGCACGGTGCTTAGCCTGATTCGTGTACTCGGCCAACAACCGCAGAGGATGATGCTCGTAATCACTATGGTTATACGGCTGTAGCTCTGCGATTCTCGCGCTCAACTCTGAACCTTCATGCAGTGGCGATACGGTTGCTCGCCTCTTGTCTTTCAACCATTTAGTGAACTTTCCCGATTCGTCATACACGGGCATCTCGATGCAGCGCTCTTCCTTGCTAGTCAAAGAACGCTGAAGCTGGTACTCCACTTCGGCAAAGAGTGTGTGCTCAAGCGCTGCCCTCATTTGAGTCAGGGCATCGGCAGCATAGCGTGCCACCGCTTCAGGAAGAGAGGCCACGGATTTCACTGTCAGATGAGCCCGCCCCTCCCGTGGTACCGTCTCGAGTTCCATGGTGTCGCCCGTGACGTAATCGTAGAGGGCATCAAGACAACGCCAGATGTGGTCATCTGCCTGGGCGAGGGTGAACAGCACCTGATGATGCCGATGTGGTAACCACGAGTAGTCGGGATTCTGCGCATTCACCGGGAGAGCCTAGCTCATCCTCGAGATTCCCGCAGCAAAGCACGCTAGGGCAGGCACACCAAGCAATCCCACTGATTCTGCCTGTCTCCGTTCGAGTGCTGTCAACACACCTGAAATCCAGACTTTAGCCGCTACTATCCCGCTGCCGGGCTGCTTCTGCCCCTCACTGACAGACTTATGCATTTTAAGGCATCAACTTGGCCGAGCCGATCGGGTTGAGCCTCGGGGACGCCCCACCTAGGGAACTCTACCAATGAAACGAGAGGTCAAACATGCACCCTAATCAATTTGAGGCGCTTACAAAAGTGCCTTGAAGTGTTGTTTCATACTCTCCTTGGAAATCACCGTCTCACAGCGAGCACCCTCTGGAAGGCCCCCCCTAGCGCTCTTCCAAGGAAAGCCTCTATGACTTATTTCGCTGAGTTGCACTCCTGACATGTCCGAATAGACCTCGAGAACAGCGTCTACTACGGTCCGATCTCGTTGCCCAAGATTGCTCGACTCACCAGCCGGGAGCAAGGCAACTGAGTATTCACCCTTATGCTGAGAAAACAGCGGCCTAGAAACAGGACCTTTGGCCCATGCCTGAAACTCCTCATTAAAAAGCGGTTCCGAGGTCCACGCGAGCGCCCACCCCTGACTGAAATAACAAAGTTTCTGCAACTTCATTGTAGACATTTCGCCTTTTTTATCGAGAATATAGGCTGCAACATCGACGACTGAAGGCATAGCCCCTCCTCCGCGCTTCCCTCTATGTACAGTGACGAATCACATGTAGCTATAACGATACTATCTGACTCTAAAGCTCGACATGGAGCCGACTAGTGCCGTTGTGCCCCGAGTGGATTAGGGACCTTAGGTTCATATATGGACTGATTCTCAATACTCGTCCGATCGCCTTCGCCACCACCATGCAACATCTCTTCCACCAGCCCATGTGACAACAGGCGTGCGACCATGCGGACCCACTTTTTGTCCTGTGTTGTTAAATCCCTCGCGTTTGGCGCATCCACAGTCAGGATCCCCAGAGGTTTTTCATGCTTGGAGTCAAGAACTGGAGCCGTAATAAAACAAGAGTATGAATCTCGCCTTTCTCCTTCTAAACGAATCCACCCCGGGGAATTGCGATAGATATTCGGCACCACCAAGTCCTTGATGGATTCAGCGCGTTCAATCATCTCTCTCGCATGATCCCTTTTGCCATCCTCCACTTTGTCTGCATAGAGCAGAATTGGAAGTCCGCCGCCATGGTCGTAACCAGCCCTAAGCTTGAGGTAATTCATGTCCTCAGATTCCGATTCACCCGCTTCAAGTAAATAGAATCCGATTCGGACTTCTCTTTCGCGGAAGAGCTTTGGCCCGAGGCCTTCAACGAGGCTATGAGAGTATCGGTCAAAACCATCATCGGCCATCAAGCCTTGAACGGATTTTTCCAACTCCATCAGGGCCGAGAAGGCCACCTCGGCCACACCGGAGGCACCAACCCGTCTTTTCTTACCCGCGAAAAAGCGATCCAAGGCCCCCAGCACACCTGCGGCGACAGTCAGGCCCACCGGCACCCAAAAGGGCACTCCAAAGGGTGTCGCTTGTGGATCAATACCCTTCCAGGTGGTGTACGCGGCAGCGGCCGCTAGAAGTGCGGCATTTACTAGTGATGGGGTTAATGTTCCCCAAAAACTCCAGCCGATCTTCTTTCCTGCCAGACTCATTTTCCCCCCAATCTGAAAAATGATATCTGACATAAGAGGAGGAAGCTGCAACAACGCGCTTGGGCTTGGCCGACAGGCAGCACGATCAGATGGAGGTCACCCAATGCCTCCACCCCTTGACGTGACCCACCCCACAAGGCACACTGGATCGTATACGATTTCGTACCTGATTCAGGAGTGAGATGTCCACGAGCAACCCCGCCACACCGGAGACCCTGGCCTCGGCCGGCAAGGTCATCGCCGTCCACATCAACTACCCCAGCCGGGCAGCAGAACGCGGACGCACCCCGGAGCAGCCCTCCTACTTCCTGAAGCCCAGCTCCTCCCTCGCCCTCACCGGCGGCACCGTGGAACGCCCGGCCGGCTGCGAACTGCTCGGCTTCGAAGGCGAAATCGCCCTGATCATCGGCAAGACCGCCCGCCGCGTGAGCATCGACGACGCCTGGAGCTACGTCGGCGGCGTCACCGCCAGCAACGACCTCGGCGTGTACGACCTCCGCTGGGCAGACAAAGGCTCCAACCTCCGTTCCAAGGGCGGCGACGGCTTCACCCCCGTGGGCCCGGCCATCCTCGACGCCGCCGCCGTCGACCCCGCGGCCCTCCGCATGCGCACCTGGGTCAACGGCGAACTCGCGCAGGACGACACCACCGAAGACCTGCTCTTCCCCTTCGCGCAGCTGGTCGCCGACCTCTCCCAGCTGCTCACCCTCGAACCCGGGGATATGATCCTCACCGGCACCCCCGCCGGCGCCTCCGTGGCCGTCCCGGGCGACGTCGTCGAAATCGAGGTGGACTCCCCCTCCACAGGCCTGACAACCGGCCGTCTGGTCGCCACGGTCACCGAAGGCACGACGCCGCTGGCCGCCTTTGGCGCGCAGCCCAAAATCGATGACAAGCAGCGCGAAGAAGCCTGGGGCTCCGCCGAAAAGGCAGGCCTCACCCCGAAGCAGCCCACGCTCACCCCCGAGCTCAAGGCCAAACTGGAATCCGTCGCCACTGCCACCCTCAGCTCGCAGATGCGCGCCCGCGGCCTGAACAACGTCTCCATCGACGGCCTCACCGGCACCAAGACCGGCCGCAAGGTGGTGGGCACCGCCCGTACTCTGCGCTTCGTGCCCAACCGCGAGGACCTCTTCAAGTCCCACGGCGGCGGCTACAACGCCCAGAAGCGCGCCATCGATACCGTCCGTGACGGCGAAATCCTGGTCATGGAAGCCCGCGGCGAAAAGGGCACCGGCACCCTGGGCGACATCCTCGCCCTGCGCGCCAAGCACAACGGCGCCGCAGCCATCATCACCGACGGCGGCGTCCGCGACTACTCCACCGTGGCCGGCATCGACCTGCCCGTGTACTGCGCCAACCCCCACCCCGCCGTGCTCGGCCGCCGGCACGTCCCCTGGGACACCGACCTCACCATCGCCTGCGGCGGCGCCACCGTCCAGCCCGGGGACATCATCGTGGCCGACGACGACGGCATCCTGGTGATCCCGCCGGCCATCGCCGCGGAACTCGTGGAAGCCTGCATCAAGCAGGAACACCAGGAAGAGTTCATCGCCGAAATGGTCCAGGCCGGGCACGGCGTCGACGGCCTGTACCCGATGAACGCCGCCTGGAAGGAAAAGTACGAGGCCTGGGCGGCGGAACAGGCGTGAGCCCTTCTCTGCCCAGCAACACTGCCGGAAGCACCAGCAAGGCCGAACAGGCCTACCAGGCCGTCCAGTCCAAAATCGCCTCCGGTGAATACGGACCGGGCTACCGCCTGGTACTCGGCCGGATCGCCAACGACCTGGGCTGCTCCGCCGTCCCGGTGCGCGAGGCGATCCGCCGGCTGGAGGCCGAAGGGCTGGTCCGGTTCGAGCGGAACGTCGGCGCCACCGTCACCGGCATCGACCCCACCGAGTACCTCTACACCATGCAGACCCTGAGCCTGGTGGAAGGCTATGCGACGGCGCTGTCCGCTCCCCTGGTCACCGCCGAGGACCTGTCCAAGGCGAAGGCGATCAACGCAGAAATGCGGAACTGCCTGGAGCACTTCGACCCGGTCCGCTTCACCGCCCTGAACCGGGACTTCCACTCCGCCTTGTTCACCAACTGTCCCAATCCGCACATCCTGGACCTGGTCCATCGCGGCTGGAACCGGTTGGGCGCCCTGCGCTCCTCCACCTTCAGCTACGTTCCCGGCCGGGCCCAGGATTCGGTGGCCGAACACGATGAGCTGCTGCGGCTCATCGAGTCAAAGGCCGACGACGGCACCATCGAGGCCGCGGCCCGCGCCCACCGGATCGCCACCCTCGACGCGTACCTGAAACACAACGCCGCTGCCCCCGAACCCCCGACCGCAACAAAGACCACCCCCACCAAGACCACAGCATCAAAGGAGACGCCCCATGGCTGAGCACTACGTTCCGGAAAACCTGCCCACACACATCCAGCACTTCATCAACGGTGAGTTCGTCGACTCGATCAACGGCGCCACCTTCGATGTGCTGGATCCGGTAACCAACCAGAACTACGCCACCGCCGCCGCCGGCCAGAAGGAGGACATCGACGCCGCCGTCGCCGCCGCCCGCGAAGCCTTCGCCAATGGCCCGTGGCCCAAGATGAAGCCGCGCGAACGCGCCCGCATCCTGAACAAGATCGCCGACGCCGTCGAGGCCCAGGAAGCCCGCCTCGCGGAGATGGAAACCTTCGACACCGGCCTGCCGATCACCCAGGCCAAGGGCCAGGCCCTGCGCGCCGCGGAGAACTTCCGCTTCTTCGCTGACCTGATCGTCGCCCAGTTCGACGACGCGATGAAGGTGCCCGGCAGCCAGATCAACTACGTGAACCGCAAGCCGATCGGCGTCGCCGGCCTGATCACGCCGTGGAACACGCCCTTTATGCTCGAGTCCTGGAAGCTCGCCCCGGCGCTGGCCACCGGCAACACTGTGGTGCTCAAGCCGGCCGAGTTCACCCCGCTCTCCGCCTCCCTGTGGGCGGATATCTTCACCGAAGCCGGCGTGCCGGCCGGTGTGTTCAACCTGGTCAACGGCCTCGGCGAGGAAGCCGGCGACGCGCTGGTGAAGCACCCGGACGTTCCGCTGATCTCCTTCACCGGCGAAACCACCACCGGCCAGACCATCTTCCGCAACGCGGCGGAGAACCTGAAGGGCCTGTCCATGGAGCTCGGCGGCAAGAGCCCGTGCGTGATCTTCGCGGACGCGGACCTCGACGCCGCGATCGACTCCGCCCTGTTCGGTGTCTTCTCCCTCAACGGCGAGCGCTGCACCGCCGGCTCCCGCATCCTGGTCGAGCGCCCGGTGTACGACGAGTTCTGCGAGCGCTACGCCGCCCGCGCCAAGAACATCGTGGTCGGCGACCCGCACGATCCGAAGACCCAGGTCGGCGCGCTGGTGCACCCCGAGCACTACAACAAGGTGGCCTCCTACGTGGAGATCGGCAAGACCGAAGGCCGCCTGCTGGCCGGCGGCGGCCGCCCCGAAGGCCTGGAAGAGGGCAACTACATCGCTCCCACCGTCTTCGCCGATGTGAAGCCGGACGCACGGATCTTCCAGGAGGAGATCTTCGGCCCCGTCGTCGCGATCACCCCGTTTGACTCCGACGCCGAGGCCCTGGAACTGGCCAACAACACCAAGTACGGCCTGGCCGCCTACATCTGGACGCAGGACCTGACCCGCGCGCACAACTTCGCGCAGGACACCGAGGCCGGCATGGTGTGGCTGAACAGCCACAACGTCCGGGACCTGCGCACCCCGTTCGGCGGCGTGAAGGCCTCCGGCCTGGGCCACGAAGGCGGCTACCGCTCGATCGACTTCTACACCGACCAGCAGGCCGTCCACATCACCCTCGGCACCGTCCACACCCCCAAGTTCGGCGCTTAACCAGCTCACAGACGCTTAATCAGCCATAGACAGGGCCCGGTCAGAGCAGACCGGCCCCGTAAGGAGAAACCATGAACGCCAACCCCAACCCGATCCCCACGCCGTCCATCGCTCCGCCGGACATCGTCCGCTGCGCCTACATGGAACTGGTGGTCACCGACCTGGCCAAGTCCCGCGAGTTCTACGTGGACGTCCTGGGCCTGCACGTCACCGAAGAGGATGAGAACGCGATCTACCTGCGTTCCCTCGAGGAGTTCATCCACCACAACCTGGTGCTGCGCAAGGGACCGGTCGCCGCCGTCGCCTCCTTCGCCTACCGTGTGCGCACCCCGGAAGACGTGGACGTTGCCGAGGCGTACTACAAGGAACTGGGCTGCCGCACCGAGCGCCGGGCCGAAGGCTTCACCAAGGGCGTGGGCGACTCCGTCCGCGTCGAGGACCCGCTGGGCTTCCCGTACGAGTTCTTCTACGCCGTGGACCACGTGGAACGCCTGACCCAGCGCTACGACCTCTACTCGGCCGGCGAGCTGGTCCGCCTGGACCACTTCAACCAGGTCACCCCCGACGTCCCGCGCGGCCGCGGCTACCTGGAGGACCTCGGCTTCCGCGTCTCCGAGGACATCAAGGACTCCGACGGCGTCACCTACGCTGCCTGGATGCATCGCAAGGACACCGTGCATGACACCGCCCTCACCGGCGGCGACGGCCCGCGCATGCACCACGTCGCGTTCGCGACCCACGAGAAGCACAACATCATCCAAATCTGCGACAAGATGGGCGCCCTGCGCATCTCCGACCGGATCGAGCGCGGCCCCGGCCGCCACGGCGTCTCCAACGCGTTCTACCTGTACATCCTGGATCCGGATGACCACCGCATCGAGATCTACACGCAGGACTACTACACCGGCGACCCGGACAACCCCACCATCACCTGGGACGTGCACGACAACCAGCGCCGCGACTGGTGGGGCAACCCCGTGGTCCCGTCCTGGTACACCGAGGCCTCCCTGGTCCTGGACCTGGACGGCAACCCGCAGCAGGTTGTGGCCCGCACCGACTCCTCCGAAATGGAAGTGACCATCGGCGCGGACGGCTTCTCCTACACCCGCGGCGACGAGACCGACTTCAAGGTCGGCTCACAGCTCTAGGTATTAACTGAAGTACGACGGCGGGAGGGGCGGCGGTTGCCGTCCCTCCCGTTTTGCATTGGGC
>NZ_DALZXY010000099.1:0-3900 GCF_031988865.1 Arthrobacter sp. | reverse complement strand
AACCAAAAGGGGGCGGACGAGGGCGGGAGGGACAGCTTTAACTGTCCCTCCCGCCGTCGTTGGGGTTGGGTATCAGGATCCGGGTGTGGCCGCGGTGACCGCTTCGATGACCCGCTGGAAGTTCGGACTGACCCGGACCACCAGCGTGCCGTCGTCCTTCCGGTGCGTGAGCTGCTCGTAACCGCTGCCGTTCCACCAGTACACATGCGGACTTACCGGACCGGGAACACTGCTGAAGGCCTCGACTCCGAAACCGGCCATTCCCTGCACGGCTCCAACGATTGATGCGTCCTCAATAATGTGCCAGGCAACCTGGTGCCGGTTGGGAACACAGAGGAGCCATCCGAGCTCCTCATGCACGCGCTTTCCGGTGACCTGCGTGGCCAGTCCGGGAAGCAGCACTGCCCTGCTTCCCGTATAGAAAGAGTTGCCGGAAAGGCAGCTGAAGGTTGCTCCCGAAGCCGGAATGGTTTCAAGCCGCTCTACATCCAGGCTCTGCAGGTTAGCGATTCCCTGGTTCCTGAGTGCCTCCGACCCGCCGAACCGCTGGGCGTTCTGGTGGTCGAACATGGCAACGGACTCAGGAAGGTCCAAGGCCAGCATCTCGACGATCCCCGGAGCGAATTCCCGGTGGGGATACCCCTCCAGGCTGGGAAGCGCCGATTCCTCATAGAGCCGGGAATAAGTCTGCTTCGCGGCTTCCTCAAGCGTGAGGGCGGAGAAGGGATCCTGTGTGAACCCCGCCAGCACGTTCTTCAGGTGTTCACCGATCGCAGTTCTCCACTCCGTCCGCGGCAACCCGCTGCAGATCGCGGAGATATTCCAGAACCCGAACTTCCGTCCCTCGCTGTCCACCGCGTGATCCGGGTGCATCTCGACTTCGAAGCCCATCTCGGCGAAAACTTCACGGGTCAGGGCACGGAAGTCGTTGGCTTCTGAGGCCGAAAACACGGTCAGGTACGGATCGGGTCCCTCTTCCTGTGCCGGTTCCTTCCCTGACGAACGCCTTTTTCCAAACAACCCCATACGAGCTCCCCCTAAGTGAGACGGACGTTTGTCCGATCCTGCCCCACTGCCCCCGGATTCGACCGGGTCGACCCGCCCAGCAAAGCGGGTTTTGTTCCACCCCGATCCCGCTGAACCGGCAGCAGTAGAGTGCACAACGTACCAACTCATTCCCGCAGCAGTATGCTTCCGGCCATGACAGTATCGATTTCCCATACGACCTTCGACAGCCTCGACGCCTGCGCCCAGTCGAAGTTCTGGGCACAGGTGCTCGATTTCCGCGAAGACCCCGCTGACCCCAACCAGCCCGGTGACGACGAGTGCATGATCTACTCCCCCGACGGCACCCACCGGCTGCTTTTCATCACGGTGCCGGACAGCAAACAGGTCAAGAACCGTGTACACCTGGACCTGCAAGCGTCGGATCTGGGCGGCCGTGACCGGGAACTCGAGCGGATCCTGACGTTCGGCGCCACGCAGGTGGATGACCAGCGGCGTCCGGACGGAACGGGCTGGGTGGTCCTAGCCGATCCGGAAGGCAACGAATTCTGCATCCTGCGCAGCGAGGCGGAACGAACAGCAGCCTGACGCGAAAGTTGCAGGAGCCTAGCGGAGGATTCAGCGTCTGGGTATAGGGGGGTGCCCGGAGCTGGACACGCTTGACGCCCTGGGCGAGGGGCCGGTAGTAGCCCGGACCACCAGCTGCGGCGGGGGCACCAAGGAACCGGGGTCCTCCGAGGACAGCCGCGCTGCCGCACAGGCGACTGCGGCCTCCGCCAGCCGTGGCGCTTCCTGGCTGACCGTGGTCAGCTGCACGTGGCTGAGCCGGGCCAGCTGGCTATCGTCATACCCGGCCACGGACAGGTCCCCGGGAACTTCCAGCCCCGCCCGCCGCGCCGCCTCCAGCACGCCCAGGGCGCACCGGTCGTTGAAGGCCACAATGGCATCCGGGACCGGGCCACCTGCCAGCAGTTCGCCGGCAGCGCGCAGCCCGTCCTCTTCTCCGGCACCGCCACGGATCACGCGGACGGCGAGCCCGTACTCGTTCATCACGGCGCGGTAGGCTGCCCGGCGTTCGGATGCGGCCACGGCCCCGGCGCCGTCGATGTGGACAATGTCCCGGTGCCCCAGCGACACCAGGTGCTCCACAGCTGCCCGGATACCGGCGCCGTCGTCGCTGCGGACGCCGTCCACACCCTCCACCGCCAACGGGCTGAGCAGACTCACCACCGGCACCTGGCGGGCATAAACAGCGAGCGCCTCCGGGGCGGATGACGGCGCGATCATCAGCACGGCTTCAACACCCGCGTCCAGCAGCGACTCCACCGCGCGGGCCTCCGCTCGCCGCGGCCCGACCGCGCTGAGCACCACATCCAAACCGGCGGCCTCCGCCGCCGCGTAGATCGACTCCACCACCTCGCCGTGGAACGGCTCAGCCAGGGTGAAGGTAACCCCCAGCAGCCGAGTCCGGCTGCTGCGCAGCAGGCGCGCACGGGAATCCGGCCGGTACCCAAGTTCGCGGGCCACCTCCAGCACCCGGCTCCGGGTGGCCTCGCCGGCGCCGTCCGCGCCGCGCATCACGATCGAGGCCAGTGCCCGTGAAACACCGGCAGCCGCGGCAACGTCCGCCAACGTCGTCCTTCGTCCGGGAGTACCCTTCAACGGCTCCTGCACCTGTACCTCCCGATTTCCGCCCCGCGTCCGCGTTCCAGCTGGCTGATCTGCGGGTTGGTCTGCCGGCTGAGCCGGTGCACCGCATTCGGGCGGCACCAACGATTGATACTAGAACGATCTAGACAGCCATGTCCACGTATGCCAAAGTTGAGCCAACTCATCTACTAGATCGTTCTAGTCCGTGCCGTCCGGCACCGGACCACCCCCATAAAGGAGCAGGCATGGCCTACGTTGAGCGCAGCACGGAACCGCTGGCCCCTGTCCGGCTGGCCCTGATCGGCTCCGGCTGGATGGGCGCTTTCCACGCTGAAAGTGCAGCCACCCGGAT
The DNA here is from genome assembly GCF_031988865.1 of Arthrobacter sp. Lineage (NCBI taxonomy): Bacteria > Bacillati > Actinomycetota > Actinomycetes > Micrococcales > Micrococcaceae > Arthrobacter > Arthrobacter sp. Next base: position 893 of record NZ_DALZXY010000099.1, on the reverse strand, counting down.
CCACGGCACCCGCCTCGAAGCCATCGCTGACCCTGCCCTCGCACCTGCCACTGAGCTGGCCGAGAGGCTTGGAATTGCCAAGGTGAGCGCCAACCCGGCCGACGTGTTCGCCGATCCGGACGTCGACGGCGTCATCATCGCAGCGCCGGCCCGCTTCCATTCCTCCCTCATCGCCGCCGCTGCGGCCGCCGGCAAGCACGTGTTCTGCGAGAAACCGGCGGCCACGAGCCTTGAAGAACTGGACGCGGCGCTGGCCGCTGTGGATGAGGCCGGCGTCGAGCTCCAGATCGGTTTCAACCGCCGGTTCGCGGCGGACTTCGCGGCCGCCAAACGCGCCGTCGACGACGGGAGCGTGGGGCAGCCCCGCCTGCTGCGGTCAGTGACCCGCGATCCGAACACCAAGGACGCCATCCCCAACGCGGACCGGACCCCAAAATGGACCATTTTTCTGGAGACCCTGATCCATGACTTCGACACCCTCAACTGGTTCAACCAGGGCGCCGTCCCGGTGCAGGTCCAGGTCATGGCCGATGCGCTGGTGGAGCCGTCCCTGAAGGACGCGGGTTACCTGGATACCGCCGTCGTGACCATCCGCTACAGCAACGGGGCCATCGCCGTCGCCGAAGCGAACTTCAGCGCCCTGTACGGCTACGACGTGCGCGGCGAAGTCTTTGGCTCCGCCGGCATGGTGCAGGCCGGTTCGCTGCAGGCAACCCCCGCCAGCTACACGGCGGCGGGCTTCGGCGGCGCGACCCCGCGGCTGAACGTGGAGCTGTTCCACGACGCCTACACCGCGGAACTCGCTTTGCGGAGGCCATCCGCAGCCGCCGCGACGGCACGCTCGCGCCGGAGGTTGCCGCGCCCGGCGGTGCCGATGCCCGTGCCGCTCTTGC
>NZ_DALZXY010000098.1:0-11896 GCF_031988865.1 Arthrobacter sp. | reverse complement strand
CAGCGTGTTCATGTGACAGGGGGCTTGCGGTTTGTGACGAAACCAGCGTCTGATTCCGTCATGCTGCGCCTCTTTCCGCAGGTATTTGGGCAGCTCCCGGGTTGCTGCCTACAGTAATCCCACTAACCATCAAGAGCGGCCGAGAGATCTGGCTTGTTGACGCCGCAGCAACCATCTGGCTGCCCTCCGCCTAGGCGGGCTGTCGAAACGGTGCTACCGCCAGAACCGATGGAGACGCGTCAGCGCACCCACCTGCGGCCTCGGCACTGTACGGCTACTTGCTGGTCCCCTGGTACTGATGCACTCCCTCGGCCGACCGAGGAGCGGGAATGACATTGCAGAACCAGGCGGCCGCCGCTGACGAACGGCCCCATCCCATAAGCCCCGGCGACGCTGGTGGCACGGCCACCTCACAGATCCATGCTGGCTACGAACCGCAGGCCCCCTACCGGCCCGTGGCGGTCCCCATCTACCAGACTGCCGCGTACGAATTTCCCGACTACGCCTCGGCCCGCCGCATGTTTGCGCTGAAGGAACCGGGCTTCACCTATACCCGGACCGGCAATCCGACCGTCGCCGTCCTTGAGCAGCGGATCGCAGCGCTCGACGGCGGCGTCGCAGCCCTGGCCACGGCCACCGGCCAGGCCGCCGTTTCCATCGCCCTGTTAGCGCTGGTGCACAATGGGGGGCACATCGTGGCGTCCTCAAAGTTGTATGGGGGGACGGTGGACCTGCTGACTGACACCTTCGAGGACTTTGGGATCGAGGTCAGTTTCGCCGATCCATCCGACGTCGGTGCCTGGGCGGCGGCGGTACGCCCGCAGACCCGGGCATTCCTGACCGAGTCCATAGGCAACCCGCTCGCCACGTTGCAGGATCTGCCGGCAATCGCCGCCGTGGCGCACGGCGCCGGCGTTCCGCTGGTCGTGGACAATACATTGGCTACCCCGGCGCTGTACCGGCCCCTGGACCATGGGGCAGACATCGTTGTCTACTCGGCCACGAAGTTCCTGGGCGGGCACGGAACCACCCTCGCAGGCGCCGTCGTGGATGGTGGCCGCTTCGACTTTTCCGCCTATCCGGACAAATGGCCGCAGCTCACCCGGCCCAAGCGCCGCTACGGCGGTGAGATTCTGTGGGAACGCCACGGCCACGGTGCCTACCTGGCCCTGGCCCGCAGCAAATACCTGCACGATCTGGGCCCCTCGCTGGCGCCCGCCAGTGCCGCACAGATTCTCCAGGGGCTGGAGACCCTGGACATCAGGGTGGCCCGACACGGGCAGAACAGTCGTGAGGTGATCCGGTTCCTGACCAGTCATCCGGCCGTGGCAGCGGTTCACCATCCGTCGGTGCCGGGCCATCCTCAAGCCGAGCTCGCGATCCGGGACTTCCCGCAGGGGGCCGGGAGCGTGTTTTCGTTCGACCTCGCTGCAGACCCCGGGCAGGTGGGTCCATTCATTGACCGGCTGCGGTTGTTCAAGCTGGTGGCCAATGTGGGCGACACCCGGTCGCTGGTGGCACACCCGGCAGCGATGACGCACTGCCGACTGAGCCGTGAGCAGCGCGCCGCCGCCGGCCTCACGGAGACCACCATCAGGCTCTCAGTGGGGCTGGAAGCCGCGGCGGACCTCGTCGCGGATCTGGCCCAGGCACTGGCCCCGCTGACCGGAGCCACTTGCCGGGCGGCAGCGGTCCCTACCGCAGCGGTTTCCGCGGGAACGGGGATCTGAGATGGCACGGTTCGCAGGATTCAACACCACCGCTATCCACGCCGGACAGGAACCGGATCCGCTGACCGGAGCGGTCATCCCGCCGATTTACCAGACCTCCACCTTTGTGCAGGACGGGATCAATGTGCTGCGTGCCGGGCATGAGTACAGCCGCGGCTCCAACCCCACCCGCAACGGGTTCGAAACCCAGCTGGCAGCCTTGGAGCGCGGCACGGCCGCGTTCGCTTTCGCCTCCGGGCTGGCCGCCGAGGATGCGCTGCTGCGAGCGCTGCTTCGGCCGGGTGACCACATAGTTCTTGGCGGGGACGGCTACGGTGGCACGAACCGCCTGATTAACTCTCTGCTGGCCCCCTGGGGCATAGCGAATACGGCCGTGGATATCACCGATCTGGCAGCGGTAGCGGCCGCGGTCCAGCCGGGATCCACGGCAATTCTGTGGGTAGAGACGCCGTCGAATCCGCTGCTGGCCATCGCGGATCTGGCCGGTTGGGCGAAGGTGGCGCACGAGGCCGGGGCTTTGCTGGTGGTGGACAACACCTTCGCCTCCCCCTACCTGCAGCGGCCGCTGGAGTGGGGCGCGGACGTGGTGGTGCACTCGACCACGAAGTACATCGGCGGACACTCGGATGTCCTCGGCGGGGCGGTGGTTGTGGCGGACCGTTCCTTCCGCGGGCGGGAGTTGGCGGAGACGGTCGGCAACCAGCAGTTCGCCGGCGGCGCGGTCGCTGGGCCGCAGGACTGCTATCTGGCCGCCCGCGGCCTGAAGACCCTTGGCCTGCGCATGGAGCGGCACAACTCTAACGCCCAGGCTCTCGCGGAATGGCTCCGGGACCAGCCCGGCGTCGCCGAGGTCCTCTATCCTGGACTGCCCGAGCACCCGGGGCACGCCCTGGCGGCACGGCAAATGTCAGGCTTCGGTGGGATCGTTTCGGTTCGCTTCACCGGCGGAGAGAGCGCCGCACGGGCCTTCGCCGAATCCACGCGGCTGTTCGCACTGTCGGTGAGTTTGGGTGGGGTGGAATCGCTGATCTGCTACTGCTCGGAAATGACACACGCTTCAGTGCGCGGAACTGAGCTTGCTGTACCGGTCGACCTGGTCCGGCTCTCGGTGGGGGTGGAGGACCTGGCGGATCTGCAGGAAGACTTGGCGGGCGCACTGGAACGGGCCCAGGGACTCCGCAAAGGTGCCGCAGCGCTCAGCAGGTGATGCAGCCGCGCATAGGGACCTGCTCCTGCAGCCAGATTCGGAGCGTTGTGATGGACCGGAACCCCGAAATTTCCGGGTTCCGGTCCATCACAGCCGGTTACGGGCGCTGAAGCCCTGCGGCGTGGATTACTTCCAGAGGCGCTTGGACGCTATTTCCGCGCCTTGGCCCAGTGCTTCCAGCTTGGCGACGGCGATCTGCGGGTGGACTCGCCCGCCGAGCCCGCAGTCCGTGGAGGCGATCACGGCTTCCCGGCCCACCAGGCCGGTGAATCGTTCGATCCGGTCCGCCACCAGCTCGGGGTGCTCCACGACATTCGTGGCGTGCGAAACGACGCCCGGAATGATGACCTTGCCTTCGGGCAGCTTGGTGTCCTCCCAGACGCGCCATTCGTGCTCGTGCCGGGCATTGGCTGCCTCGAACGAGTAGGCGCCCGCGTTGACCTGCAGCACCGAGCCGATGATGTCCTTGAAGGGGATGTCGGTGGTGTGCGGGCCGTGCCAGGAACCCCAGCAGACGTGCAGCCGGATCTGTTCCTGGGGCAGATCCCGCAAAGCCCAGTTGGTGGCCTCAACGCGCAGTTGGATGAACTTCAGGTAGTCCTCCAGCGACGGCTCAGGGTTGATCTGGTCCCAGCTCTCGGCCAGCGACGGGTCGTCCAACTGGACGGTCAGTCCGGCGTCGATGATCGCCTTGTACTCCTCACGCATTGCGTCGGCGCAAGCGTAGAGCAGTTCCTCGTCACTCTGGTAGTAGTCGTTGGCGATGCGCGCGCAGGACCCCGGGGAGAGCGACGCGACGAAGCCTTCGGCCAGTCCGGCGGCGTCCAATCCCTTCTTCAGGTTGGTGATGTCCGAGGCGACCAACTCTTGGCCGGTATAGGTCAACGGGCCAGCGACCTTGGGCTGCTTGACCGACTTCCGGTGCGCCAGGACACCCGAAGACGGGTCGGTGTAGGCGTCGTTGAACTTCACCCGGTCGCGGCGGTCGGTGAACGTGGTCAGCACAATGTTGCCCGGGGAGGAGCGGTGGACCTGGTCGTCCGCCCAGCGGTCCACATCGGTGGCCTGCAGCCCGCCCAGCCGGGCGAACGAATAGTTCCACCAGGCCCCGTAGTCCACCGATGAGGACATCGTGTGGCCGTACTCGCCGTCGTTGGCGATGTCCACTCCGAGGTTTTTTTGGCGTTCGACGATGTCTATCACTGACGCCTCGAGCAGGCCGAGGAACTCCTCCGTGAGGCCGCCGGCTTCCTTTGCCTCGTTCGCCGCGAGCAGTTCCGGTGTTCGGGGCAGGGATCCGGCGTGGGTGACACGGATGCGGTCAGTATTCAGGGGCATGGGAATGGTCCTTTCCATCGGTCCTGGCAGTAGCACCACTACCGTTGCGAACCGCCGTGAGACGGTCCCGGGGTTGGTTGCTGCGGCGTCATCGATCCAGGTCTCTCGGCCGCTCGGGATGGGAGCTCTCATCAAACAACGGGGGCTCCTGCATGTGCAAATTGTGTCCTGCCAGTAGGTGTTTCAGGAGTTCGCCGTGATCACCGGCCTCTGCCCGGACGCACCAGCCGGTATTTCCTTGGTGAAGGCCAGATGCTTGACGGTTTCCGGATCAGCCGAGGGATCGAATCCGGGGCTGTAACCGGTGGCCAAGTAGAGGTTTTGCGCTTCCGGTTGACGCGAGCCGGTCGTCAGGTAGACCCGGCGGTAGCCACGGCGCCCGGCCTCCGCCTCGAGCTCGGTCAGCACCTGGCGAGCCAGACCCCGGCGCCGGTGACCTGGATGGGTCCAGATGCGCTTGAACTCCGCGGTCTGCTCGTCATAGCGGCGGAAGGCGCCGCCGGCTACAGACTCCCCGTCCTCCTGCAGGATCAGCAGTGCGCCATGCGGGGGTGCGAACTCCACCGCCGGGTAGCGGCGCATCTCCTGACCGGCACCGCCGAAGATGCTGCCGTATCGGCGGTCGTATTCCGCGGTCAGCCCATCGACCAGTGGCTGCACCCGAGGGTCCTCCAACGGCAGATAGAGCAGCTCTGCAAAGGCCCCTCGGGGCGGAGGAAGGGTCATCAAAATCCTTTCGGTTCAGACTAGCGAGGAGTGCAGCTGATTGATGGCGGCGGCCAGCCGTGCACCGGAGGTGTCCCCCGGAGCTAAGGACATTGCCGCCAGGTCGGTGAGGATCAGCCGTGCCAGCGCATCGCTCTCGCGGAACGGCGCGGCGTTGCTGTTCGGCCGGGCGAAGGCCCCGCTGCCCCAGCCCGAGGTCGCGGGGCCGACGGCGTAAAGGCCCGTTCGGGTGCCGCCGTCTGCACCGACGAGCCGTGCGGAGGAATCCACTAACAGCTTCCCGGTGCTGGGATCCGACGGCGAACCGCCTGTGCGCTCCTCGCAGCCGAGGCCGGACTTATGGAGCGTCAGCAGCAGAGGATTCGCCGAGCCTTCCACAGTGGGCCTGGGCAGCCGGGCTTCGATGAGGGCGGTCGCTCTCACTGTATGGGGAACCTGCGGGGAGGATGCCGTGAACAGGCCGAGCTTTTCGTCAGTGCCCACCTCCAGCGCAGGGCCAAGGAATAAGAGGTAGCCTGCCTCGTGCAGCGCCAGCAGTTCGCGCAGCCGGCGGGCCGGCGGGCCGGAGTCCACGTAGCTGAAGAAACCGTGCCACCAGCCGCTGACCAGCGGGCGCGAGGCAGGCGTGAGTACTTCCGCTGGAACCAGGCGGCCCAGTTCGGAGTACACGCGCAGCAACGCCAGGAACAGGCCAAGCGTTTCTGAGTTTGCCCCGCCGTCGCGCAGCCTGAGGTCTTCGCGGATGTGCGCGGAAACCATACTTTGCACTTCCGCAGGCCCAGCGAAAGCCACCCCGGCCAGCGGATGGTCAAGGTCCTCGAACTCCAGCCGGTCCCCCGCCGCGGGGACGGCTTGGTCCACCAAGGCCCGTCTCTCATCCGAATACCAGGCGGCGGCGTCGAAACGGACCACAAATTCGGACCACGGCAGAGCCACCCGCTCCGGATGCCCGGTGAACAGCTCCTGGTAATAGCCAAACGCGGCATCCTTGGCCAGCAGCGGCCAGAGATGCTGCCGAAAATCCAACTCGCCGTGCGCCTCTTGCAGCGCGGCGACGGTGCCTGCGGTCAGGTACCGCGGCGGACGGGCCGGTTCTCCGCGCAGTTCAGTACTGATTTTGGAACGGTACGGCACCCCGCGGCGGGAACCTGCCCACAGCCGTGGTTCGTTCCCGGACGGGATGTAGCGCAGGGAGCCCCCGGGCGCATCAACGAATTGGCCGCCGCTGCCTTCCATCAGCTGCACCACCAGGTCGATGAAGGCCAGTCCCATGCCGGAGACGATCACCTTCTGTCCCGGGCGCAAGGCAGAAAAATCGACATCGTTGGTATAGGCCGGCGGGGTGTGGAAGAGGTTGTGCCTGGCCGCAAAGCCGGCATAGCCAGCGGATTGCGGGTCGGGTACCGAATCCGTGTGCCCTATGGCAACCACAACGACGTCGGCAGGCAGCGCTGCCCCCGAGGCCAGCCGCACCACGTAACCGCTGTCCTCGGCGGAAACCTCCACGGCCTGGTCCCGGTGCACGGTGACCGGAACCTGCTGACCCAGTGCCTGTACCGTGCGTCGGAAGAACCATTCGAGGTACAGACTCTGCAGCCGGCGGGTCGGGAACGTCATCGGGCGAAGGCCGGCAAGCTGGCGCGCCAGATCTGCGTCCGGAACCTGCGCGTCCGTGATGCTGCCGTCCGCCACACCGCTGGCCCATTGGAGTAGACCGGGCCCCACTGTGGGCGGACCGGCGCACTCCACCGAGTCGTCGGTGAACATGGTGACATCGGCGGCCCTGGAATTGAGCTTCAGCAGCGGACTTTGGTCCTGCCGCCAAATCCGACCGGAGCCGGGTTGGTGCGGCTCCACCACGTGAACAGCCAGCGGGCCGTCAAAGAGCCGCGGCCGGTTGGCGGCCAGCCGTTCCAGGATCAGGGCCGCCCGCGGACCGCCGCCGACAAAGACGATTCTCTTGCGGCCGCCGCCCAACGTTCGGCCTGGCGTGCTGTCAATCGGCATGGCGCTCCTTCCCGGGCAGCGGTCGGGCCCGCGGTCTCGCCCATCCTAGGAGCATCCTCGGGGCCCCGTGGTGCTTGGGTAACCGGCCTTCACCGGCGGAAATAATGCGCAATGCGAGGACATTCAGGGCCTTGGCAGGTACCGCGGTGAAGCCAATGCGTCGCCGGTTTACTCTGCACGACACCGGCCTTGGGGACTCCGCCGGAGTTGTTCTAGATTCAGCCAACCTTCTGGTTTTCCGGATAGGGAACGAAGCCTCCTGCACCGTGCAGGACAGGCCTCAAAACATGAAGGAGGTGGGCGTATGAGTTCCGCCGCACCCAAAATCCAGACCGGCCAGGAGCCGGCATCGCCGAACGACGCCGTGCCTCCGGTTCCGAGACCTGAGGCTGCCAGCTCCGGTAGTTCCCGTGGCTCCGGTGGTTCCGGCGGCGGCCGTCCACCGTCCAACGGAGCCGGCACAGGCACAGCCTTGGACTACTCCGGCTATCCGGTGGTGGCAGCACGTCATCCGTGGCGCTGGGCCGGGACGGGACTGGTGGCCGTCGGCGTCGCCGCGATCCTGTGGTCGCTCCTGACGAATCCGCGCTGGGAATGGGACGTGGTGGCCCAGTGGTTTACCGCCGCGTCGGTGCTCCGCGGCTTAGGGGAGACCCTGAAGCTGACGGCCATCGCCGGCAGTCTCGGCTTTGTCCTGGGCTTCATCCTGGCGCTGATGCGGCTGTCCTCCTCACGGCTGCTGGCCTCCGTGTCCTGGACCTTCTCCTGGATCTTCCGGTCCACCCCGCTGCTGGTACAGCTGCTGCTTTGGTACAACCTCGGGTACCTGTACGAAAAGGTGTCGCTGGGGATCCCGTTCACGGACGTTCGCTTCTTCGAGTTGCAGACCACCACGCTGATCAGCCAGTTCGCTGCAGCCGTCCTGGGGCTAACCCTGAACCAGGCCGCCTATTCGGCGGAGATCATCCGCGGCGGCATCCTTGCCGTGGACCAGGGCCAGCTTGAGGCGGCCGCGGCGCTGGGCATCCCGGCCTGGCGCCGGTCCACCCGGATCGTGCTGCCGCAGGCCATGCGCTCGATCCTTCCCACTGCCTTCAACGAGATCATTGGCCTGGTCAAGGGCACCTCGATTGTCTACGTCCTGGCCTATTCCGACTTGTTCTACACGGTGCAGGTCATTTACAACCGCACCCAGCAGGTGCTGCCGCTCCTGCTGGTGGCCACCCTCTGGTACGTGGCGATTACCTCGGTGCTCAGCGTGTTCCAGTACTACATCGAGCGCCACTACTCCAAGGGTGCCGTGCGTTCACTGCCGCCAACGCCGTTGCAGCAGGTCAGGCAGCTCTTCTCCACCCATGCCAAGAGAACCGAGGCCACCCGATGAGTCAGCCAGCCGTCCCGGCCGCCGTCGAAACGGACGCTACCGCCGCCACCCGGGGGCTGGTGGAGATCAACAGCGTTTACAAGTCCTTCGGCCAGGTCGAGGTGCTGCGCGGCGTCTCCCTGACCGTGCAGCCGGGCGAGGTGGTGGTGGTCCTGGGCCCCTCCGGGTCCGGCAAGTCCACCCTGCTGCGCACTATCAACCATCTGGAAAAGGTCGACGCCGGCCACATTGCCGTGGACGGCGACCTGGTGGGCTACCGGGCCCACGGCGGCAAACTCCATGAGCTGCGGGAGAAGGACATCCTGGCCCAGCGCACTCACATCGGCATGGTGTTCCAGAATTTCAACCTCTTCCCGCACCTGACCGCCGTCGAGAACATCACCGAAGCTCCGATTTACGCTCAGAACCGCCCGCGCGGGCAGGCACGGGCGCGGGCCCTGGAACTGCTGGAGCGCGTCGGCCTGTCTGACAAGGCAGACGTCTACCCGCGTCAGCTCTCCGGCGGGCAGCAGCAGCGGGTGGCGATTGCCCGGGCACTGGCACTGAATCCAAAGGTTGTGCTGTTTGACGAGCCGACTTCCGCACTGGACCCCGAACTGGTCGGTGAAGTGCTGGATGTGATCCGTGGCCTTGCCGATTCGGGCACAACGCTGATCGTCGTGACGCACGAGATGGGCTTCGCCCGGGATGTGGCCGACCGCGTGGTGTTCATGGACCAAGGCCAAATCGTGGAGGAAGGCACCTCACTGCAGATCTTTGCTGCGCCGCAGCACGAGCGCACCAGAGCATTCCTCTCCAAAGTCATCGAACCGGCCTTTCACCTCTGAATCCAAGGCCGGCTTCGGCCCACTAACTGACGTATCTATAGGAGAACTCATGGCAAAGACAAAGACAAAGATTCGTCCGATTCGAGCCCTGTCCACGGCAACCGCCGTCGTCATCCTGGCCCTGACCGGCTGCGCCGACCCGGAAGCCGCAGGCACATCCGGAGACAGCGCCTCAGCGGCCCCGGCCGCCAACGGCATCGTCTATAACCTGGCCCCGGAGCAGAACCGCATCCGCACGGAGAAGGACGCCGACCTCGCGGCGCAGGTACCAGCGGATATCGCCGCGGACGGCAAGCTCACCGTCGGTGTCAGCCCGTTCGGGACCCCGCTCTCGGTCTACGCCACGGACGAGCGAACCGTGATCGGCAACGAAACCGACATCGCCCAGCTGGTCGCGGACAAGCTTGGCCTGGAACTGGAACTGCAAGCCACTTCCTGGGAGAACTGGCCGTTGAAAACGCAGTCCGGGGACTTCGAAGCAGTGTTCTCCAACGTCGGTGTCAACGCAGAACGCGTGCAGTTATTCGACTTCGCCACCTACCGGGCCGCGTTCATGGGCTTCGAAGCCCGCAAGGATTCGGATTTCAGCATTACGGGTTCCGGGGACATCTCCGGCAAGAAGGTCGCCGTCGGCGCCGGAACTAACCAGGAGAAAATCCTGCTGGCGTGGAACAAGGAGCTCGAGGACGCCGGCGAGCCGCCAGCCGAACTGCAGTACTACGGAAGTGACGCGGATACCATCTTGGCGCTCTCCTCCGGGCGGCTCGATCTGTTCCTCGCCCCGTATCCCAGCGCCAAGTACCGGGAGAACACCCGCGACGACCTGAAAATTGTCGGCAAGGTGAACGCCGGCTGGCCGTCGGAGACCCTGGTCGCGGCCACCACCCTGCGGGATAACGGCTTGGCCGAACCGCTTGCCGCAGCCATTAACTCGGCAATCGAGGATGGCAGCTACGCCAAGGTGCTGGAACGCTGGGGCCTGGCCGAGGAAGCCATTCCCGAGTCTGTCGTGGTCAACGCCGCGAACTTCGAGAAGTAGGACCCGCCGTGAAATTCCAGGTTTTGGACATCATTCCCCATCTAAAAAACCCGGTCACCGGCAGGATTGTCTCCACCGCGGAACGGTTGGACCAGGTCCTCCGGACGGCCCAGCGCGCCGAGGAGCTTGGCTTCGACTCGTTCGCCGTGGGAGAGCGGCACGCCGGCGAGTTTATTTCCTCCTCGCCCACCACGGTGCTGGCAGGGATCGCGGCCGTCACCAGCAGGATCCGCCTGCACAGCGGGGTGACCGTGCTGTCGGTGCTGGATCCGGTACGCGTTGCCGAGGACTACGCGACCCTCGACCAGCTCAGCCGGGGACGCTTGGAACTGGTGATCGGCAAGGGAAACGAAGTGCTGCAGTATCCGCTGTTTGGCCTGGAGCTGGCGGAGCAGTGGGATCTGTTGGAGGAGAAGTACGCCCTGCTGCGACGGCTCTGGCGCGAAGAGGACGTGACCTGGCACGGCCGCTTCAGGGCGCCGCTGCTGGAACCGACAACGACGACGCCCCGGCCCTTCGCCGGACCCCCGCGGGTCTGGCACGGCTCGGCGACGTCGCTGCGGTCAGCGGAACTCGCGGCCTACTGGGGCGATCCGCTGTTCACCGCCAACGCCATCCAGCCCCGGGAGAACTACAAGCGCCTGATCGACCACTACACCGAGGCGTATCTGGCCGCCGGCCACGATCCGGCCGAGCGCTACATCGCCTCCGGCTGCGGAGCCGGCGACGTCTTCCTGGCGGACAGCACAGCTGAGGCGAAGCGCGCATTCGGCCCGGTCTACGAAGCCTTGGCCGCCGGACGGAACGTGCCGGGGAACAACACCCCGTTCCGCGACATCGACCATGCTGTGGCGGAAGGCCCGGCGCTGGTGGGCAGCCCGGAGGATGTCGCAGCCAAGATCCTTGACTACCACGCCGTGTACGGGCATTCCCTCCAGTCCATTTCACTGCCGACCACCCTTCCGTTCGGACAGCAGCTGGAGATTTTGGAACGGTTCGCCGCCGAGGTCATCCCGGTTGTCCGGGCGGGCGCACCCACCACCCTGTGGGAGAACCAGGACCCCTGGGCGGCCCGCCCCGCGGGCCTGGCTGCCGTCGAACATGCCGGGAATCCGGCAGAAGGAGCAGCATAATGAGCCGACACAGCAATGGCCGCGGGGTCCTGGCCCTGGAGGTGGACGGCGAGGGGGCGCACCCGGCCGCGTGGCGGGTTTCCGGCCGGGCACCCGACGGAGTCCTGGCGGCGGCCCGCACACTGGAGTCGGTCCAGGCCGCCGAGTCTGCCGGATTCCATGCCGTCACTTTCGAGGACGGGCGGCTTATCCCGGAGCACGGACCGGCCCGGCTCGACGCCGTGCAGCGGGCCGCCTTCGTGGCACCGCGGACCCGCTCCATTGCCTTGGTTCCGGTACTCGACGCCGTGTACACCGAGCCGTTCCATGTCGCCACGCAGCTGGCCACCCTGGACCTTGTCTCCGGCGGGAGGGCGGGGTGGATCGTCTCCGCAGCGGGAACGGCCGAAGAGGGCGCCGCGGTGGGCCGGGCACCGGTGATCGGGGATGCACTGGCGCACGAGGTGGCGGACGCTGTGGAAGCCAGCCGCCGGCTGTGGGATTCCTGGGAAGACGACGCCGTCAT
>NZ_DALZXY010000097.1:0-12161 GCF_031988865.1 Arthrobacter sp. | reverse complement strand
CATCGCTGCTGCGCACCACCAGGATCCGGGTGCCGAATCCCGTCAAGCTGCGCCTCGCGGCGGCCGCCGTCCTCACTCACAGCGTGCGCCGCGGCACCGCGCCCGCGCCCGCAGCCCCCGACGCCGAAAGGGCGCCATGATCCGCAGCAAAACAATCCACCGCAAACACCGCTCCCCAGAACCCCGGCCCCGCACCGCCGTCGTGATCGGCGGAGGGATCACCGGCCTGGCGACGGCGGCGCTGCTGGCGCGCGAGGGCCTGGAGGTGACCGTCCTGGAAAAGAACAGCAGCGTCGGTGGGCGGACCGGCAGCTGGGAAGCGGACGGCTTCCGCTTCGACACCGGACCGTCCTGGTACCTGATGCCGGAGGTGTTCGAGCACTTCTTCCGGCTACTGGGCACCAGCACCGCAGAGCAGCTGGACCTGGTGCAGCTGGACCCCGGCTACCGGGTGTATTTCGAGGGGGACCGGCGGCCGGTGGATATCCAGGCCACCCGGGAAAAGAACATCGCGCTGTTCGACTCCCTCGAACCCGGCGCCGGCAGCAAACTGGCTGCCTACCTCGATTCGGCGTCCGAGGTCTATGGGATGGCAAAGAAACGGTTCCTCTACAGCACCTTCGCGTCCTTCACGCCCCTGCTGCGCCGGGACGTGCTCGCCCGCGGGCCGCGGCTGGCACGGCTGCTGCTGCAGCCGCTGAGTTCCTTCGTGGCCAAACGGTTCACCGACCCCCGCATCCGGCAGATCCTTGGCTATCCGGCAGTGTTCCTGGGCTCCTCGCCCTTCATCACGCCGAGCATGTACCACCTGATGAGCCACCTGGACCTGGCGGACGGCGTGCTTTACCCGCAGGGCGGCTTCTCCCGGATCACCACCGCGTTGGCCGCTCTGGCCGAGGCCGGTGGCGTGAAACTGCTGACGGATGCCGAAGCAGTGCGGATCCGCACCACATCCCGCTCTGGCGGGCCTCGTGCAGCCGGCCGGGGGCGGCCCCGGGCCACCGGCGTCGACTACCTCGACGCCGCCGGCAACCCGGCCGTCCTGGAGGCGGACCTGGTGGTTTCAGCCGCGGACCTGCACCACACCGAAACCCGGATGCTGCCGCCGGACCTGCAGACCTATCCGGAGAAATACTGGAACACGCGCATCCCCGGGCCGGGCGGAATCCTGCTGCATCTGGGTGTCCGCGGCGAGCTGCCCGAGCTGGCGCACCACACCCTTCTCTTTACCAAGGACTGGAAAGCGAACTTCGAGAAGATCTTCGGCGCGCAGACCTCGGTGCCGGATCCGGCCTCGCTGTACATCTGCCGGCCCAGTGCCACCGACCCGGGTGCGGCACCGGACGGACACGAGAACCTGTTTATCCTGGTCCCGGTGCCCTCCGATCCCGGCCTTGGGTCCGGCGGCATCGACGGCGCCGGGGACCCGTCCCTGGAGGCGATGGCCGATGCGGTGATCGAGCAGGTCTCGGCCTGGGCCGGTATCCCTGATCTGGCCGACCGCATCACGGTGCGCCGTACCGTGGGCCCGGGCGACTTCGCAACGGACTTCAACTCCTGGCGCGGCACCCTGCTCGGCCCGGCGCACGTGCTCAAACAGAGCGCCTTCTTCCGCGGTTCGAACGCCAGCCGGAAGGTGGACGGCCTGCTGTACGCCGGGGGATCGACCCTGCCCGGGATTGGACTGCCGATGTGCCTGATCAGCGCCGAGCTGGTCCTGAAACGACTGCGCGGGGAGACCGGAACGGAGGCACTGCCCGAGCCTCCCAAGAGCGTCCGCAGGACGCCGGCCCGGGACGGTGCAGCGTAATGGGAGCCCTCTACCTGCTGTTCCTGTTGGCTTCGATCGGCTGCATGGTCCTGCTGGACCACCGGTTCCGGCTCTTCTTCTTCGCCGCTCCCTGGCGTGCGGCCGCTGTCCTGGGGACGGGCCTGGTGTTCTTCCTGGTGTGGGACCTCTTCGGAATCGGCCTGGACATTTTCTACCGCGGTGAAACACGCTTTATGCTCGGCATCGATTTAGCGCCGCACCTGCCGCTCGAGGAAGCCTTCTTCCTGGCCTTCCTCTGTTACCTGACGATGGTGCTTTACGGCCTGTTCCGGGTGCTGGCTGCCCACCTGGCCAGCCGCTCCCGCGGCCGCAGGGCGGTGCAGCCGTGACGTATTGGCTGCTGAACCTCTGCTTCCTGGTGCCCGCGGCACTTGTGCTCACGGCTGCCCTGATTCGCCGGCGCCGGCTGGCACACGGCAGCGACCGCGCCAACCGCGCCTTCCTCGCCACACTGGCAGGATGCGCCGCCGTCCTGCTGGCGCTGACCGCCGTCTTTGACAACCTGATGATCGCCGCCGGACTCTTTGGCTACAATCCGGAACGGATCTCCGGAGCTTTCCTGGGGCTGGCGCCGCTGGAGGACTTCGCCTATCCGCTGGCAGCAGTCCTGCTGCTGCCAGCGCTCTGGCAGCTGTTCGGAAGCCGCCAAAACCACCCGGAGGAAGAACGATGAGCACACCTGCCACCCGGACCCCCGGGTCCACGCTGCGGATGCTGCTGGTCTCCTCCCGGCCGCTGTCCTGGGTGAACACGGCGTACCCGTTTGCGGCCGCGTACCTCCTGGTGGAGGGACGGATCGACCTGACCTGGATCATCGGCACGCTGTATTTCCTGATCCCGTACAACCTGGCGATGTACGGGATCAATGACGTCTTCGACTACGAATCCGACCTGCACAATCCGCGCAAGGGCGGGGTGGAGGGTGCACTGCTGGACCGGAGCTTCCACCGGATCACACTGCTGGCCGCCGTGGCGACCAATGTGCCGTTCCTGGTGGCCCTGGTGCTGCTGGGCTCGCCCCTGTCCTGGCTGGTGCTGGCCGTGAGCGTGTTCGCCGTTGTGGCCTACAGCGCGCCCGGCCTGCGCTTCAAGGAACGGCCGTTCCTGGACTCCTTTACCTCCAGTACGCATTTCGTCTCCCCGGCGGTCTACGCACTGGTGCTGGCCGGCGCGGACTTCACCTCCGGACTGTGGGCCGTGCTGGGCGCATTCTTCCTGTGGGGGATGGCCAGCCAGGCGTTCGGGGCGGTGCAGGATGTGCTGCCGGACCGCGAGGGTGGGATCTCCTCGATCGCGACTGTCCTGGGTGCCCGGACGGTGGTTCGGCTCGCGGCGGCAGCCTATGCCGCAGCCGGGCTGCTTATGCTCCTGACTCCGTGGCCTGCGCTGCTGGGTTCGCTGCTGGCGGTGCCGTACCTGCTGAACCTGCTGCCGTATTTCTCCGTCACCGATGAACGTTCGGAGGAAGCCAACGCCGGCTGGAAGCGGTTCCTGAAGCTGAACTTCCTGACCGGTTTCCTGGTGACCATGCTGCTGATCTGGTACTGGCCCTCCCGCTGACACGAGAAAAGCGGCCGGTCCCCCTTCGAGGGGAACCGGCCGCTTTCGCGTATCAGGGGTGCAGGTTACTCTGCGACGCCCACGAACTCAGCCTGCTCGTTGGCCGTGGTCTCGCCGGCGGCGAGCTCGGCCCGCAGCTTGGCGCCGAGACCGGCGTCAACATTGGTCCAGTACTGGATGGCAGCTTCGCGGATGTGCGGGCGCTGCACACCGGAGATGGCACCGGTGATGGTCTCCAGGAAACGCTGCTTGGCGGCGTCGTCGAAGACCTCGCGGTAAAGCGTTCCGGCCTGGCCGAAGTCGCTGTCCTCGGAGTGCAGGGTAGCGGCGGAACGCACCAGGGCGCCGTCGTCTTCCCAGCTGCCTTCGCCGGCCTGGGCCGGATCAGCTACGGGACCGCCCAGGGTGTTCGGCGCGTAGACCGGGGTCTCCGGGGAGTTGAAGAAGTGGCGCTGCGAGCCATCCTGGGAGTAGTTGGAAACCGGTGCCTTCGGTGCGTTGACCGGCAGCTGGTTGTAGTTGGTGCCAACGCGGTAACGCTGGGCATCCGGGTAGGAGAAGATGCGGGCCATCAGCATCTTGTCCGGGCTGGCGCCGATGCCCGGAACCAGGTTCGCGGGGGACAGGGCAACCTGCTCGATCTGCGCGAAGAAGTTCTCCGGGTTGCGGTTCAGCGTGTGCGTACCGACCTTGATCAGCGGGTAGTCAGCGTGCGGCCAGACCTTGGTCAGGTCGAACGGGTTGAACCGGTACGTCTTGGCGTCTTCGTACGGCATAACCTGGACGTGCAGGTCCCAGGACGGGAAGTTCCCGGCGGCGATGTTCTCGTAGAGGTCGCGGCGGTAGTAGTCGGCGTCAGCGCCGGCAATCTTCTCGGCCTCGGCGCCCACGATCTCGTGGTTGCCCTGGTTGGAAGTGAAGTGGTACTTCACCCAGAAGCGCTCACCGGCGGCGTTGATCCACTGGTAGGTGTGCGAGCCGAAGCCGGGCATTTCGCGCCAGGAGCGCGGCAGGCCGCGGTCGCCCATCAGGTAGGTCACCTGGTGTGCGGACTCGGGGGACTGGGTCCAGAAGTCCCACTGCATGTCGGCGTCGCGCAGGCCGGAGCCCGGGAGGCGCTTCTGCGAGTGGATGAAGTCGGGGAACTTGATGCCGTCGCGGATGAAGAACACCGGGGTGTTGTTGCCGACGATGTCGTAGTTGCCCTCGGACGTGTAGAAACGCATCGCGAAGCCGCGGACGTCGCGCCAGGTGTCAGGGGAGCCCTGCTCGCCGGCCACCGAGGAGAACCGCTGGACGGTCTCGGTGGTGGTGCCGGGCTGGAACACGGCTGCACGGGTGTACTTGGAAACGTCTTCAGTGACGGTGAACTCGCCGAACGCGCCGCCGCCCTTGGCGTGCACGATGCGCTCCGGGATCCGCTCCCGGTTGAACTGGGCAAGCTTCTCAACGAGGTAACGGTCGTGGAGGACGACCGCGCCGTCGGCGCCGGTGCTCAGCGAGTGTGCGTCGCTGGCGACCGGAGTGCCGGTCTGGGTTGTGGTGAAGTTCGACATTCTCTCTCTTTCCTGTGGATGAATGGTAAGTCGATGGGTTAGGAAGTCTTTGGGGCGCCTGTGGCATGCGCGGCCTTGGCCGCGCAGTTGGCGCACAGCCCCTGGTACAGGACGTCGGCGATCTGGATGCTCATGCCGTGGGTATCGCTCGGGGTCAGGCATGGTGCGTGCCCGACGGCGCAGTCCACGTCCTCGATCCGCCCGCAGCCGGTGCAGATCGCGTGGTGGTGGTTGTCATCCACCCGGGTTTCGTAGCGCGCTGGGGAGTGCGGCGGTTCGATCCGGCGGAGGAGCCCGGTTTCGGTCAGGTCGGCTAGAACCACGTAGACGGACTGGAGGCTGATTTCCGGAAGGGTGGCCCGGACGGCGGCCGCGACGTCGTCCGCTCCGGCATGCGGGGCGGCGTCGACGGCCTCCAACACTGCCAGGCGCTGCTTGGTGACCCGGCGTCCGTGTGCACGCAGCTCCGCCGACCACTTGTCAGTGGCCGCCGCTGAGGCTGCTGTGGATGTCATGTCCCACATCATACTCCCTTATTCTGACTGATTCATAATAAGTGCACCCTAAGCTGGCGTTAGTGGCCGCGGCAGTCCGCCCCGCCAGTGGTCTGGGAGGGAACGCATGTCGTCCGGGTGCGGGGTTTCCCACTCAGTGTTACGGGTGTGATTGCCGGGGCCCCATGGGTAACACCGGGCACATTCGTTGGGAAACCGGGTAGCAGGTCCCTGCCCCACTGCGGAGACACGTGCTGCAGCCATCAGAAGACGCGAGTGCCGGCTATCAATCCCGCTGGAAGGCCTGTTCGAAGGCAACCTCCATCCCGCCGTCCCAGGAGCGGAGTTGTGGAGGTCACCAACCGGCGTTCCTCCGGCCCCGGCCCTTAGCGGCCCGCGGCCCTTAGCGGTGCCCGGCGCCGGAGAAGCTGGGACGGCCCCGGCGTAACGGGAACGGGGCTAAGGCGGCACCTCACCTAGACTGCTCTGGTGCCAAGACTGCTCGCCGACCTGACCCCGCTGCGTGAAAGCCCTGAATTCCGCAGGCTGTGGACGGGGACGGCGCTCTCGGCGGTAGGTACCCAGCTGACCCTGGTCGCCGTGAGCCTCGAAGTCTATGACCTCACCGGATCCAGTCTTTACGTCGGTATGCTCGGCGTGGTCGGCCTGCTGCCCCTGGTTCTGGCCGGACTCTACGGCGGGTCGGTGGTGGATGCCTACGACCGGCGGAAGGTCGCTCTCGTCTCTGCGGTGATCCTGTGGGTCACCACGATCGGCATTGCCGCCCAGGCCTGGCTCGGCGTGGGGAACGTCTGGCTGCTGTTCGCGCTGATAGCGCTCAACTCAGGTGCGGCCGGACTGAACCACCCCGCCCGAAGCGCCATCATTCCGCGCCTGGTGCGGCCTGTTCTGCTCCCGGCGGCGAACGCCCTGAATATGATCACCTTCGGCCTGGCCATGACCGCCGGCCCGTTGTTGGCCGGTGTGCTGGTAGGGCAGGTGGGCTATGGCTGGACCTACACGATCGACGTCGTGACCTTCACCTTCGCCATGTGGGCGCTGTACCGGCTGCCGCCCATGCCGCCGGAGGGGCAGGTGCAGAAGGCCGGCCTGAAGTCGGTCCTGGCGGGCTTCGCGTTCCTGGGCACCCGGCCCAACATCCGCATGACCTTCATCGTGGACCTGGCGGCGATGGTGCTGGCCCAGCCCCGGGCGCTGCTGCCGGCCATTGGTGCACTGATGCTCGGCGGCGGTGCGGAAACCGTCGGCATCCTGCTGGCGGCCGTGGCGGCCGGCTCCCTGCTGGCCGGCCTCTTCTCCGGTCCGCTGGGCCTGGTCCGGCGGCAGGGACTCGCCGTGATGTGGTCAGTGGTTGCCTGGGGACTTTCGGTGGCAGCGTTCGGCGCGGTGGTGGTGATGGCAGGAGAGCACGACGGCGCCGGCGTCTCACCCTGGCTGCTCCCGGCAGCGCTCGCCATGGGGGTGGCCGGAGTGGCCGACTCGATCAGCGGCGTTTTCCGCTCCACCATCCTGCAGTCGGCTACCCCGGACGCCATGCGCGGGCGCCTGCAGGGAGTTTTTGTGGTGGTCGTCGCCGGCGGGCCGCGCCTCGGTGACCTGGTCTCCGGGCTGGATGCGTCCTTCCTGGGCGAAGGCTGGGCCGCCGTAGCCGGGGGCTTGGCCTGTGTGGCCGCCGTCGGAGTCCTTGCGAAGCTGCAGCCGGGCTTCGCCCGGTATGACGCGCGGCACCCGGCGCCCTAGGCAGCCAGGTTCCCCGCTGTGGGCGGTAAAGGCGCGGAACAGTGTGACACGCTTGAGCGTTAAAGCCGTACAGAAACGTAACGAACGTACCGCGGAAGGCCCTGGACCCCCGGCCTGAGGGCAACCGGGGCCCCTCCGCCCAGGAAGGATTGTGTACACGTGCACCAACATTTCAACGGTTTGAAGACCGCGGCCCTTTTCGGGGTCCTCTTCGCCGTGCTGCTGATCATCGGCGGCCTGCTTTCCAGCGGCACGGGCAACTCATCGTTCATCTGGATCTTCCTGCTGATCGGCCTCGCGACAACGGCTTACAGCTACTGGAACAGTGACAAGCTGGCCATCCGCTCGATGCGCGCCGTTCCGGTCACCGAGGCACAGGCACCGGAAATGTACCGGATTGTCCGCGAGCTTTCCGCGAAGGCCAATCAGCCCATGCCGCGGCTCTACATTTCCCCCACGATGGCGCCCAACGCCTTCGCCACCGGACGAAACCCGAAGAACGCGGCGGTCTGCTGCACCCAGGGCATTCTGGGCCTGCTCAATGAGCGGGAACTGCGCGGTGTGCTGGGCCATGAGCTGATGCACGTCTACAACCGGGACATCCTGACCTCCTCGGTCGCCGGCGCGATTGCCGGCGTCATCACCTCCCTGGGCCAGTTCCTGCTCTTCTTCGGCGGCGGTGACCGCCGGAACCAGAACCCCCTCGCCATGATCGCGATGGCGATCCTCGCACCGCTCGCCGCCAGCCTGGTCCAAATGGCCATCGGACGCACGCGGGAGTATGACGCCGACGAAGACGGTGCCAAACTCACCGACGACCCGCTGGCCCTGGCGTCCGCACTGCGCAAGCTGGAGACCGGCACGCAGCAGGCGCCGCTGCCCAACAGCGACCAGAAGCTGGTTAACGCCTCCCACCTGATGATCGCCAACCCCTTCCGCCATGGCGTGAAGGGCCTGCTGGCCACCCATCCGCCGATGGCGGACCGGATCCGCCGTCTCGAGAACATGGCGGGACGGCCGCTCGGCTCCTAAACCAGGCAGCATCGGCAGCCCCGGTGCCGGCAAACCCGGCGCCGGGCTGCGCAGCAAAATTGAGCAGCTGAAAGAGGTAACGCGTTGCGCCTGATCCTTGTGCGGCACGGCCAGACGCCGTCGAACATTGAACAGCTCCTGGACACTGACGCGCCGGGGCCCGGCCTTACGGAACTGGGGCTGGCGCAGGCAGCCGCGCTGCCGCAGGCGCTGGGCCATGAGCAAGTGAGCGCGGTCTACGCGTCCAACCTCATCCGCACGCAGCTCACGGCCGAACCGCTGGCCAATGCACTGGCCCAGCAGATCGAAGTGCGGGACGGGCTGCGCGAGATTTATGCCGGCAACCTGGAAATGCGCGGGGACCCGGAATCCATCCGCTCCTACCTGCGGACCGTTTACGCCTGGGTGCACGGGGATCTCTCGGTGTCCATGCCTGGCGGGCCCGACGGTGCGGAGACTCTGGGCCGGTTCGACGACGTCGTCAGCGAACTGCACCGCGCCGGCCATGAGGCGCCCGTGGTCTTCAGCCATGGAGCGATCATCCGGGCCTGGGCCACGTCGCGGGCCCGTAATGTAGGCCCGGACTTCATCATCCACAACGCCTTGAGCAACACCGGAATCGTGGTTTTGGAATCCCGGCCCCGGCCGGAGGCGCACGGGCATTCGTGGGAGCTGCTGACCTGGATGGGAGAGGCCATCGGAGGGACGGCCCTCCAGGATCCGGAAACCGACGGGCCAGCAGCGGACGACGTCGAACTGGCGCCGTAGCGAGCCCCATCACGCAACAACGGCGGCGCCTCCCCGAGGGGAAGCGCCGCCGTTGTAGATCCGGCCGTGGAACCTAGCGGAAGTTGATGAACTGAAGGTCGACGTCGAGGTCCGCGCCCTTGAGCAGCGCCATGGTGGCCTGCAGGTCATCGCGGGACTTAGAGCTGACCCGCAGCTCATCGCCCTGGATCTGGGACTTAACGCCCTTGGGGCCTTCGTCGCGGATCAGTTTGTTGATCTTCTTGGCCTGGTCCTGGGCGATGCCCTCCTTCATGGAGGCCTCGATCCGGTATTCCTTGCCGGACGCATAGGGCTCCCCATCGTCGAGGGACTTCAGCGAGATGCCGCGCTTGACCAGTTTGGACTGGAGTACGTCCAGCACAGCCTTAACGCGCTCCTCGGAGTTGGCCTTCATCAGGATCTTCTCGCCGCTGAAATCAACCTCGGCACCAACGCCCTTGAAGTCGTAGCGCTGCGCGATTTCTTTCTGCGCCTGGTTCAGGGCATTGGCGACTTCCTGCTTGTCGATCTTGCTGACGACGTCGAATGTCGACTCACTGGCCATGGTGGCTCCTTGGTAGTTCGGTTGTTCCTGCCCACCAGCCTAATAGGTGGCCGCGCCCGCGGGCAGTCGGGGAGTTCACAGCGCGCGTCCAGTCGACATGCACTGGCCTCACATCCGGACGGGAAAGGGTGGATACATGAAGAACGAGCACACCGTCCCCGCCCATCCTGACGCCTCGACGGCCTCCGCACGACGGTCCTCTGGAATCCGGTTCCGGACAGCTGCGGCGTCCTCCGTTCTTGCCGCCGTCACCGTCACCGGGATCGGTGCGACGGCGGCCCAGGCCCGTGAGCCGGAGGAGGGCGCTTTCTCCATCACGGCGGAAAGCCGGACGGCCGCCGCAGGCCCTTCAGCCGCAGCCGGCAACGCCACGGCCGCCGCGGACAGCGCCACCGCGGCCACGGCCGCCGCGGACAGTGCCACCTGCCTGCAGGCCGTGCAGGGTCCCAGCGCTGAAGAGCGCCTCGCCGGCGTCCGGCGGGAGCTCGCGAATGCCGTCTCCTGGGGCAGTGTCACAGCCGGTCAGGCCGAGCGTTTCTACGCGCAGATCAGCTCCCGGATCGCCCGCGGACTCTAGCTCTGGAGCCCGATTCGTATCTGGGCAGAATTTTCTGTAAAGTTGTCTTGCCCGCGGTTACCGCGGACAAAGTCTTCGCAAGAAGGCCTTCGGCAGATTACCCGAGCGGCCAAAGGGGGCTGACTGTAAATCAGCTGGCAATGCCTACGGGGGTTCGAATCCCTCATCTGCCACCGAAGAAAACCCGTTCCAGCCACTGGCTGGGACGGGTTTTTCGCTGTGCGGAAGAACTACGGTGCCCACGGGTAAACGGGGCTGAAATCTTGGCGCAAAACCGGCCACTCCGGGCATGCCCCCGCGCCGGGAATGGCTAGACGGACTAGGCTTCTTAAGCATGAACGAGGACACGGCACTGGATCCCCTGGCCGAAGATTTCCGGGAAGCGTTGCGTGAAGCCGTGTTCCTCGTGCGCCACATGGACACCGAGTTCGGCGTCACGAGCAACCAGCTGGTGGCCCTGCGGATGGTGGCCGGAGACGGAATGCGCGTCAGCGACATTGCCCGCAACCTGGGTGTCAAGGTACCCAGCGCCACCGAACAGATCATCAGGCTCGAACATGCCGGCCTGGTCCGGCGCACCCAAGACCCGCAGGACTCGCGGGGCGTGAGGGTGACGCTCACCCCGGACGGCGAGCATAAGCTCACTGTGGAAACCGCGCGGCGTGCCTCCCTGATGTCTGCGCTGTTGGCGCAGCTTGCGGAAACGGAGCGGGAAAAGCTGCGCGCAGCGCTGCCAATTATCGCCAAGGTGACCCGGCTGGGGTTCTCCTCCTTGGCCTAAGGCGGGGCTTCACCGCTGAGCGAACAATTGCAGACATCACCGCGGGGGACCGATAGCGTTGAACTCATGGCAACTATCGACATCACCGAGGCAACGTTTCCCGAGACCATTGAAGACAACGACATCGTGTTCGTTGACTTCTGGGCTGACTGGTGCGGCCCGTGCAAGCAGTTCGCACCGGTTTACGACGCCGTCTCGCAGCAGCATTCGGACATCACCTTCGCGAAGGTGGACACCGAAGCCGAGCAGGGGCTCGCCGCTGCCGCCGGAATCACCTCAATCCCCACACTGATGGCCTTCCGTGAAAAGGTCCTCGTCTTCTCCCAGCCCGGCGCCCTCAACGCAAACCAGTTCAGCGAACTGGTCGAGGCCGTCAAGGGCCTGGACATGAAGGCTGTACATGAGCAGATTGAGGCCCAGGAAAAGGGCCAGGCTGCCGCGGGCCAGGACGGCCAGGTCAACTAGCCGGTCCGCCGCGTCGCGGTTTTTCGAAGACTGTTTTCGATGACGGGGAGTTCTTCCACACCGGAGGGGCTCCCCGTTCCGGTTAACCGCCGGCCGGGTTGCGGCGCCCTGTCTGCTGGTGCACGTGCAGGGGTGCTGGCCGAGTAGCTGCTGCATATCCCGTCTACATGCTGGAATCCTGACCACGGCGAGGAATCCTGTCCACGGGCCGGTCCTGATCGCCGGTGGCCAGACCAAGCACCGCTCGCCCGGTTTCCTCAACCCTGGATCCGGCCGAATTCCCTCCGTTTTGGGCTAAATCGACCGGAATGGGATTTCCCTGCCACGGCGCGCCGGAGGGAAATCCCAAAACGGCCGGAAAATCCCAAACCGGAGGGAAACGCGGCACGGTGAAGCGGAGAATCGGTTTGGATTCCTTGGTATGACCCGAGGGCCATACCGGGGTGGTTGGTTCAGCGGGCCGGACATTTCCGGTCCCGCCTTCCCTTCTCGGCATACCGGTCCGGGGGGGGGAGGCCTGCACTCTTGGGCCGGCACTTTTGCGCCGGCGGCCTCGTGCTGCCTGGGCTTCCACCGAGTATTGCCACTGTTACTAGTAGTCCAACTTCAGTCGCACCCCTAACACCGCGTGGGAACCTGTGTCGCCCACCGTCTGCTCACTCCAGACTGCGCTGGCCGTCCGGCCCCCGGCCCCGCCCTCGGCACTTCGTCCCCCCCACCGGCCCCACCTTCCGCCCCACCTTCCGCCCCGCCGGCCCCACCTTCAGCCCC
>NZ_DALZXY010000096.1:0-12408 GCF_031988865.1 Arthrobacter sp. | reverse complement strand
GAGCTGGCTTAGCCGCCCAGTGCGCAGATCTGGCGGGTAACTGGCCGCCGCAGCCACCACAACTGCGCATCCAGTGAGCGAGCGAGCTGCCCTAGCCGCCCAGTGCGCAGATCTGGCGGGTAACGCAGCCCCGGCGGCCCCAGAACGTAACCAGAGCTACGCCGTGCAGCTACGCCACGTAACCAGAGCTAGCCGTGCAGCTACGCCGTGCGAACGGTCCCGCGGCCGAACGTAATGGCGCGGACGATCTGCACGATCCCCAGCACCACTAGGAAGATGCCGCCAAAGATGACGAGCGCAGCCAGTGACTCGACCGGAAGGAACAGCACGACGATCCCCGCGATGATGCTGAGCACACCGAACGTGATCGCGTACCAGCGCGAGCCGCCGGACTCGGTCTCGGTGAGCACCATGATCCCCTCGATGATCCAGGCAATCCCCACCACCATGCCCAGGACCGCGAGCGAGGAGAGCGGATTGCGGATCGCGGCGATGCCAAGAACGAAGAGCAGCAGGCCGACCATGATGTTCAGCACCCGCAGGCCCGTGCTCATCGGAGCCGTGATGCCGCTGACCACGCGGACCGCGCCGGAGATCAGGAAGTACAGGCCAAAGAAGAATGCGATGACGGACAGCGTGGCATCGGGCCAGAACAGGACCAGAATGCCCAGGATCAGCGCGACTGCCCCGGAAATGCCGAAGCCGGTCCGGACTGCCGAAATTGTCCGTGAAGAAAGTTCGCTGGTGTCTAGGCTGAGCCCTCCCCAGCCGTTGAACGTGCCGTGGGTTGTGGACATTTAGAGCCTCCCGAGCCGTCGGAATTCGCCCGTGCCCTTAGGATTATCCTCCCGGCCGCAGCGGCAGGCCAGTGCTTTCGCCAGCTGCCCGCCGGGAGTTGCCCGATTGGTTATTCCACCTGCAGCAGGGCCCGAACTTCAGCATCGCTTGTCTGCCCGAAGACCTGGTAGGCCTGACCCACGGAGGACAGTGCGCTGTCCGACCAGGGAACGACGACGTCGTCCGCCAATGCGGCAATGCCTGCGGCGGGACCGCAGCTCATTGGGGCAGCGGCGACCAGCCAGTTCGGACCCAGGCTCCGCACGGCAGCCAGGGCTGCCCGCATGGTGGCCCCGGTGGCAACGCCGTCATCCACGACGATTACCGTATTTCCCTCAATTCTCTGCGCCGGACGATCCGGCCGGTAACGCTCGGCCCGCCGCAGCAGCTCCACCCGCTCCGCCGCGAGGACGGCCTCCAACTCGGCCTGCCCCGTAACGGGGGCGGCTGCCAGCCAGGTTCGGACGACGTCGTCATTCCAGGCCGCGGGGCGCTCGCCGGCCGCTTCCGCCACCGCGCCGGCGGCCAGTTCGGGTTGGCGGGGATGGCCTATTTTCCGGACCACGACCACATCCAGTGCGGCGTCCAAGGCACCGGCCACCACTGAGGCCACCGGAACCCCGCCGCGGGGCAGCCCCAGCACCAGCAGACCGCTGCGTCCGCGGTAGTCCGCCAGCGCGTCGGCCAGCACCCGGCCCGCTTCGATGCGGTCGGCATAGGGATACGGGTGGCCGGAGGTCTGGCTCATAAGCGCTCCTGCGGTGATTCCGTTCCCGGAACGCTGGGCGTCCGGGCTCTTCCCACGGTAGGACGCGGGCGTGCCGTCGGGCAACGGCCGCCAGCTTCGGGGTGGTGCGTTGCAAACCCGAACGTGCCGTAGCAGGCTGGCCCCATGACTGACACGGCAGTGATCACGGGAGCAACCGCGGGCCTCGGCGCAGAGTTCGCCCGGCAACTGGCAGAACGCGGGCACAATGTTGTCCTGGTTGCCCGGGACCAGGAACGGCTAAAGGCCAAGGCCGAAGAACTTGCGGCCCGCTACAGCGTTAAGGCCTCAGTGCTGCCGGCGGACCTTTCCACCACTGAGGGGGTGGACGCCGTGGCGGCCCGAGTGGCGCAGCCCGACGTCGGCATCCTGGTTAACAATGCCGGCTACGGGCTGAAGAACGACTTCCATGCCAACAGTCCCGAAACCGAGTTTGACCACCTGAACGTGCTGGTGACCGCACCGCTGCTGCTCAGCCATGCGGCGGTGAACTCCATGCTGGGCCGCGGCGGCGGGCGGATCATCAACGTTGCCTCCGTGGCCGGTTTCATTCCGCGCGGCACCTACAGTGCGGCGAAGGCCTGGGTGATCAGCTTCAGCCGGTGGGCGAATCTGCACTACGCCTCCCGGGGCGTCACCGTGACGGCCATCTGCCCGGGGTTCGTGCACACGGAGTTCCATCAGCGGATGGACATGGATAAAACCGTGTATCCGGGCTGGATGTGGCTCGACGCGGAGCGCGTGGTGCGCGAGGGGCTGGGCGATGCTGCTGCGGGCAAGGGCATCTCCATTCCGTCCAAGCGGTACAAGGTCCTGGCCGGAATCGGCCGCCTGGGGCCGCAGCGGCTGGTCGCGAAGATCGCCGGCCGCGGACGCTGACCTCGGCCGGATAGGCTGCCCAGCGGCAGCCCGCCGGCTGCCCGGGATCGGCTGAGAAGCAACGCAGCCGCAGGTCAGGGCAGGACAGGATAGAGCAGGCAGAGCGGATCCGGAACCCCCCGGGAACCATCCATTAGGGTTCCTAACGACGCCTCCGGCATCGGCCGTAGGGTGGCCTGCATGACTCAGCCGACCCTGCCCAGCAGTACGTACCTGGACCATCTTGAGGCCGAGACCCGAGACCGCCGGGAAACCGCCCGGCACGATTCCTCGCCGTTTGCCGGGGCGCCCGAAGCGCTCGCAGCGGCGGTGGAAGCCCGGGTGGACGTCCTCGCGCCAGAGCTGCGGAAGCTCGCCTCGCAACTGCACCAGGACCCCGAGACCGCCTACCAGGAACACCGTAGCGCCGGTCGTATCGCTGACCTTCTGGGCCGGTACGGTGTCGCCGCCCAGGTGGGTGTGCACGGCATCGAGACGGCGGTCCGGGCCGAAGCCGGCAGCGGCTCACCCGTCATTGCGATCATGGCCGAGTACGACGCACTGCCCGGCATCGGCCATGCCTGCGGACACAACGTGATCGCGGCCACCGGGGTCGGAGCGTTCCTCGCGCTGGCCCAAACGCTGCAGAAGGATCCGGGCGCTTTCCCCGGAAAGGTTGTCCTGCTGGGAACCCCCGCGGAGGAAGGCTACTCCGGCAAAGAGGTGATGGCCCGCAACGGAGCGCTGGACGGAGTGGACGCCGCCATCATGGTGCACCCCTACGGGCAGGACGTCGTGGACCAGGTCTGGCTGGGCCGGCGGCTGCTCACGGTGACCTTCACCGGCGTCGCCGCGCACGCCTCGGCACAGCCGTTTATGGGCCGCAACGCGCTCGACGCCGCGACGCTCGCCTACCAGGGCGTCGGACTGCTGCGTCAGCAGCTGCCTCCCTCCGATCGGGTGCATGCGGTGATCACCGACGGCGGCGCCCGCCCAAGCATCATCCCCGAACGCGCCGAGATGAAGTTCTACGCCCGGTCAAAGTACCCCGAAACGCTCCGCGAACTGAGCCACCGGTTGGAGGAGGTGGCCCGCGGGGCGGCCCTGATGACCGGCACCGGCGTGGAGCTGGGCTGGGACGAGCACCCGCCGTCGCTCCCTGTCCGCACCAACCGGGCCCTTACCGGCCGCTGGCTCGCGGCTGAACGGGGGCGTGGACGCGAACCGCTGCCTGGCGGCGTGGTCTCCGAAACCCTGGCCGCCTCCACCGACTTCGGCAACGTCAGTTACCGGGTGCCCGGTATCCACCCGCTCATCGGCATCTCCGGCCCGGACGTTGCCCTGCACACCCGCGAGTTCGCTGCTGCCGCAGGTTCTCCGGCGGCAGGCACAGCCGCGGTGGACGCCGCAGCCGGACTGGCGCTGACTGCTCTGGACTACCTCTGCGACCCGGAGCTCCAGCAGGCCGCCGCGGCGGAATTTGCTGCCGCCGGCGGACCGGTGGACGTCCCCGGATACTTCGACTAACCTTCCCCCGACTTCGAAGGAAGCACTGATGAACGCTGCCCCCACCACCACCTCCACCCGCGCCTCGGTCACGGACCGGGTGCTCGCGAGCGTCGAACGGGTTGGCAACCGCCTGCCGGATCCCTTTGTCCTGTTCCTGCTGCTCTTCGCCGTGGTTGCCGTCGCGTCAACCCTGATGGCCTGGGCCAACGTCACGGTCACCGTGCCGGGCAGTGAAGAGTCCACCGCCATCCGGGGGCTCTTCACCGCCGAGGGGATGACCTGGCTGACCACTACGCTGGGGGAGAACTACCTGGGCTTCCCGCCGCTGGCAACGGTTCTGCCCATCCTCCTGGCGGTGGGTGTGGCGGAGAAGTCCGGGCTGCTGGCGGCAATGATCCGCCGGGCCTTCGGCGCCGCCCCGCGCTGGGCGCTGCCCTACGCCGTTGGGCTGGTGGGAGTGGCCGGGTCCATCATGGCTGACGCGGCGTTTGTGGTGATACCGCCGCTGGCCGCGCTGGTGTTCAAGGCCGCCGGCCGGCACCCGGTGGCCGGGCTGCTGGGTGGGTTCGCCGCCGCCGGAGCCGGGTACTCCACGTCCATGCTGGTTACCTCGCTGGATGCGCTTTTTGCCGGGATCACGACGGCGGTCACCGGGTCCCTGCCGGACCCGGGCGCCGCGGTGAACCCGCTGTCCAACTACTTCTTTAACGTGGTGTCCTCCGTGGTGCTGATCCTCGTGGCGGGTTTCCTCATCGACAAAGTCCTGGAGCCGCGGCTGGTGAAGCAGCGGGTGGCGCGGACGGAAACAGTTGAAGCTGACGACGGCGACGCCGGAACCAGCGCCGGGGCGCAGGAGGTCCTGGATCCGCACCTGAGCCCCGTTGAAAGCCGCGGGCTGCGCTGGGCACTGGTGACCGGAACGGCCGTTGCGCTGGTGATCGCTGCGGCGTCCCTGGTGCCGGCGTCGCCGTGGCGCAATGAGGACGGCGGTTTCCTGCCGGCCTCGCCGCTGCTGTCCTCGATCGTGTTCATTGTTTTTGTGCTTTTTGTTATTCCCGGGCTGGTTTACGGGCGGATCACCGGCACCATGCCGAAGGCCAGCGACATTCCGCGCGTGATGGGTTTGTCGATCAAGGAGATGAGCGGCTTCCTGGTCCTGGCGTTTGTGCTGGGTCAGTTCATTGCACTGTTCAACTGGTCGGGAATCGGCAACTGGATTGCGGTAGCCGGAGCTTCCGGCCTCGGCTCCGTTGGCCTGACGGGTTTCCCGGCCATCCTCGCCTTTATTGCCCTGGCCTCGGTGCTGAACCTGTTCATTATTTCCGGTTCGGCCATGTGGACCCTGATGGCCGCGGTCTTTGTGCCCATGTTCGCGCTGCTGGGCTACGAACCGGCGTTCATCCAGGCCGCATTCCGCGTCGGGGATTCCGCGACCCAGGTGCTCACGCCCCTGAACCCGTACATGATCGTGCTGCTGACAATGCTGCGCCGTTATGAGCCGTCCGCCGGCCTGGGCACGGTCATCTCCCGCATGCTGCCGTTCACCGTGGTTTTCTGGCTGGCGTGGGTCGCCGTGCTGACCGTGTTTTACGTCTTCGACCTCCCACTTGGCCCGGGCAACGGCATCTTCATCCAGTAGGATTCGTACCCTTCCCACAGTTGAAACGAGTAAGGAGAATCCGGGCATGGTTGGTCGTACGGCGCTGTCGCATTGGAAGCGGTTTTGGGACCACGGCGGGTGGTGGCGCGCTGTTCTTCTGACCGCGGCGTACTTTGTGCTGTACCAGGCTTCATCGCTGCTGTTCCTGCCCCTGGCCGGCCAGGTCGGCGGGCCGGACAGCGCACTGTCCGTGCTGGTCCTGTTTGCGCTGCCCATCCTCCTCGGCGGCCTTCTCCTCGTGGCGTTTGCGCTCTCCACCGGGTGGCTGCGGGAACTGTTCCGGCGGCAGCCGATCCGTGGCCGGGGCTGGATGTGGACCGCGGTTGCCGTCGTTTTGGCCTTCAATATCCTGCGCCTGGCAACTGTCGACTACGGCACAGCCGGATTCGACGTCGTGGCGGCCTGGCTGGTGACCGGCCTGTTTATCGGGTTTGCCGAAGAGGTGCTGACCCGGGGCCTGGTGGTGAACCTGCTGCGCAAGGCGGGCCACCGGGAGATCATCGTCGCGGTTGGCTCTGCCGCGTTGTTCGCTGCGATGCACGCCGGAAACCTGCTGACGGGTCAGTCGCTGTTCGCGACGTCCTTCCAGCTTCTGTACACGTTCGCGTTTGGCATCTGCATGTACCTCACGCTGCGGGTCACCGGGAATCTGATCTGGCCCATCCTGTTGCACGCCACCACGGACCCCAGCATCTTCCTGCAAAGTTCCTATCCGGCCGATTCCGCGCTGGCCGGTTTTGCCGCCCTGGGTAATATCCCGGTCATCATCCTCGGGATTGTCTTCCTCTTCTTCATCCGCGGACAGGTTCAGGAGCCGGCTTTTCCAGGCGGCCTGGAAACCGGGAAGGTGCTCTCCTAGCTGCGAGGGCCGAATATAGTCAAAGATACCGATCTAAGGAGCCGTATTTTCATGACTGCCGCCCAGGAACCGCTGTGGGTAAAGCACTACCAGCCCGGAGTTCCGGCAGAAATCGAGCTGCCGACCGAGTCTTTGACAGCCATGGTGGAAGACGCCGTGGGCCGTTTTGGACCCAGCGTCGCGCTGGAATTCTTCGGCGCTGAAACCACTTACGCCCAGCTGGGGGAGCAGATCAACCGGGCCGCGGAGGGTCTGCGCAGGCTCGGTGTCCGCCAGGGACACCGCGTGGCGATCATCCTGCCCAACTGCCCGCAGTACCTCATCGCGTTCTACGCGGTGCTGCGCCTGGGTGCGGTCGTCGTCGGGCACAACCCGCTCTACACCGAGCGGGAACTGCGGCACCAGTTCGAGAACCACGGTGCGCAGGTCGCGATCGCCTGGGACAAGACCGTGGAGAAACTTCAGGACTTCCCGGACGACGTCGCCGTTCCCCACATCATCTCGGTGGACATCACCAAGGCCATGCCGCGCTTGAAGCAGATTGGCCTGCGCCTGCCGATTCCTTCCCTCCGCCGCACCCGCGCCGGCCTGACCGCCAAGACGGAAAACACCATTTCCTGGGAGAAGCTGCTCGCCAACCCGCCGATCGACCCGCAGCATCCGCGCGCCGCGGTCACGGACCTCGCCGTCCTGCAGTACACCTCCGGAACCACCGGCATGCCCAAGGGCGTGATGCTCACGCACTACAACCTGCGCTCCAATGCCCTGCAGGGGCAGGCCTGGATGCATGGTGCCCAGAACGGCAAGGAAGTCATCTACGGCGTGCTGCCCATGTTCCACGCCTTCGGCCTGACCCTCTACCTGACCTTCGCCATGCTGACCGGTTCCCGGCTGGTGCTGTTCCCGAAGTTCGACGTCGACCTGGTGCTGGACGCTGCGAAGAAGTCCAAACCCACGGTCTTCTGCGCCGTCCCGCCGATCTACGAGAAGGTGGCGATCGAATCCAAGAAGCGCGGAATCGACATCTCCACCATCCGGTACGCGATTTCCGGGGCCATGACGCTGAATTCCCAGACCGTGGAACTGTGGGAGGAAGTCTCCGGCGGGCTCCTGGTGGAAGGATACGGCCTGACCGAATCCTCCCCCGTGGCCCTGGGCAATCCCTTCGCCGAAACGCGCCGCAACGGCACCATCGGCATCCCGTTCCCCAGCACCCTTATGCGGGTGGCGGATCCGGACGATCTTTCCCGCGACGTGCCGCAGGGCGAACCGGGTGAGCTGCTGATCAGCGGACCGCAGGTGTTCTCCGGGTACTGGAACAACCCGGAAGAAACCGCGGAAGTCCTGACCAAGGACGGCTGGCTGCGCACCGGAGACATTGTCACCGTGGACGAAGACGGCTTCGTGAAGGTGGTGGACCGGCGCAAGGAACTGATTATCACCGGCGGTTTCAACGTCTCGCCCAGCGAAGTCGAGGAAGTCCTCCGCAGCAACCAGGACGTCGCCGACGTCGCCGTGGTTGGCCTCTCCCGCGGTGCCGCCGGGGAAGAGGTGGTTGCCGCCGTTGTGCTGCAGCCCGACGCCGAACTGGACGAGCAGGCGCTGCGGGCGTATTGCCGCGAACGCCTGACCCCGTACAAGGTTCCACGCCGCATCGTGGCGATCAACGAGCTGCCCAAGTCCATGCTCGGCAAGGTGCTGCGGCGCCAGGTGCGCGATTCGCTGGCAGACACTATGTAGCCAGGAGCTGCGGGCACGCAGGTTGGCTTAGTGATGGAACGCATCAGGGACGGTTGCCGGGCGGCAGCCGTCCCTGATGCGTTCCTCCGGGCAGTGCGCCTCCCCGCCCGCAGCCTCCTATTGACGGGCCCGTGCGAAAGGCAGTGGAATGATAAGTGGGCTTGGTAATTCACTGCCGAAGGAGAACCACACAATGATCAGCAATCAGCAAGTCGAAGGACTCATGTCCGCCTCGGGAAACGTCCTGGGACCCGACGGCGACAAAATCGGATCAGTGGGAACGTTCTACTTGGATGACCAGACCAATGAGCCGGCTTGGGTCACGGTGAACACCGGGCTGTTCGGGACCAATGAGACCTTTGTTCCCCTCAGCGAGGCCACGGTGGAGGGCGTCGATGTGCTGGTGCCCTATTCCAAAGAAGAGGTCAAGAATGCGCCCCAGATCGAAAGTGACGGCTCCATCAGTGCCGAGGAGGAAGTCAGCCTCTACCGGTACTACGGCTTTACCTATGACGACGGCACAGCGGAGATGGCCAGTTCGGATGAAGACGTGGCCGCAAAGCGGAACATGTCGGGCGGATCGGATGAGGCCCCCGGCGGCGACCTTGGTGTGGAGCCGGACAGTCCACGCTGACACCTGACGGGGTAGCCACAGGCACCCGCGGCCGGAGGGAAAGCGCGGCAGCGCACCGTCCAACGGATTTCCAACCCCAATTCCGGCCCACCGAAGAACTCGCCACTGCGCACTAACTGGGCTAAACTCCGTTCGGCACTCATCACTAAGTGCACTTCTTGTTCATCGAAATTCATAGGGGGAAACCATGTCCCAGCAGTATGCCCAGAATCCTTATGCCCCGGCGCAGCCCGCGCCCGGAGACCTGTCGCAGCCGCTGTACGGCGCCAACTTCGTTGAGTCCATCAAACGGTTCTACAAGAAGTACGCCACGTTCTCCGGCCGGGCGAGCCGCAGCGAGTTCTGGTGGTTCATGCTCTTCCAGGCAATCGTGGTCACCGTCCTGTACGCAGGACTGATGGTTGCCATGTTTTCCAGCCTTGATCCCTACACCGGCGAGCCAACAAATTACAGCTTTATGCTTCCGATGGCCCTGATGATGATCTACGGCCTGGCTAATCTGGTGCCGGGCATCGCCCTGACTGCCCGCCGCCTGCACGACGGCGGATTCAGCGGCTGGTTGTACCTCATCGTTTTCGTCCCGTTCTTCGGCGGGCTCGCCCTCATTGTCCTCACCCTGCTGCCCAGCAAGCCCGAAGGTGCCCGGTTCGATCTCGGTGCCCAGCAGCAGTACGCACCCTACCCGCCGGTGGGCCCGCAGGCCTAGGCCCTAGGCGCCCCGGCCCGGTATAACCGCAGGTCCGGGCGTGGACCCCTTCCCGAACGCCGCTTCGGCTTCGATACTGGGGACATGAGTTTCACAACAGCCTCAGCAGCCGGCGCCGTCCCGGACGGCCCGGATTCCACCTCCCCGGAACTGGCTGAGGAGACCGTCCAGCTGGTCCGGCGCTGGCTGGCGGAGGCATCCAACATTGCGGTGGATGCCTCCGCCGCCCAGCTGGCCGGAATCCTGAAGGACCCCGGCGGCCTGGAGTTCACGGTCGGTTTTGTGGACGGGGTTGTCCGGCCCGAAGACCTCTCCGTCGCCGCCCGGAACCTGGCGGCGCTGGCGCCAAAGGTTCCCGGGTTCCTGCCCTGGTACATGCGCGCAGCTGTCCGGGTCGGTGGCATCGTGGGGCCGGTCCTGCCCCGTGTGGTGGTCCCCGCCGCCCGCCTTGTCCTGCGGCGGATGGTCGGGCACCTGATTATTGATGCCACGGACGCCAGGTTGGGCCGGGCCATCCGGCGGATCCGCCGGGACGGCGTCCGCCTGAACATGAACCTGCTGGGCGAAGCCGTACTTGGCCGCCGCGAAGCAGCCCGCCGGCTCGAGGGCACCCGCCGCCTGCTGGCACGGAACGACGTCGACTACGTCTCCATCAAAGTCTCCTCCACGGTCGCACCGCACGCGCCCTGGGCCTTCGACGAGGCCGTAGCCGCCGTCGTCGAAACCCTCACGCCCCTGTACCGGCTCGCCGCCGAAGGCTCCCCGCCCAAGTTCATCAACTTGGATATGGAGGAGTACAAGGACCTCGACCTGACCATGGCAGTGTTTACGGAGCTGCTGTCTCAGCCCGAGTTCCACCACCTCGAGGCCGGCCTGGTACTGCAGGCCTATCTGCCGGACGCCCTCGGTGCGATGGTGCGGCTCCAGTCCTTCGCAGCCGAGCGGCGCGCCAGCGGCGGCGCCGGAATCAAGGTGCGGCTGGTTAAAGGCGCGAACCTGCCCATGGAAGCTGTTGAGGCCTCCCTCCACGGCTGGCCGCTGGCCACCTGGGACACCAAGCAGGAGACGGACACCAACTACAAGCGGGTCCTGGACTATGCCCTGCACCCGGACCGGATCCGGAACGTGCGGCTCGGCGTCGCCGGCCACAACCTCTTCGATATCGCCTACGCCTGGCTGCTGGCGGGACGCCGCGGAGTCCGGGACGGGATCGACGTCGAAATGCTGCTGGGCATGGCCGCCGCCCAGGCGCAGGTGGTTAGAAAGGATGTTGGGCAGCTGCTGCTCTACACCCCGGTGGTGCATCCCGAAGAGTTCGACGTCGCCATCGCCTACCTGGTGCGGCGGCTGGAGGAAGGCGCCAGCAGCGACAATTTTATGTCTGCCGTTTTCGATCTGGCGTCGGACGAAACGCTCTTTGACCGGGAACGGCAGCGGTTCCTCGCCTCGCTGGAAGATCTGGACCCCGGCGTTCCCGAACCGCGCCGGCAGCAGGACCGCAGCCAGCCGCCGGCCCCTGCCGGGCCAAAATCCGCCGGCGCCCAGGGCTTCAGCAACACCCAGGACACCGATCCGTCCCTTCCGGCCAACCGGGCCTGGGGCCGGGACATCCTGGCCCGCGTGCCCGGCTCTGACCTGGGCCTGCCCCTGACAGTGCAGGCGCGGATCGAAACCGCGGAAGAGCTTGAGGACGTCCTGGCCGCTGCCGTCGAAGCCCAAGCCGGCTGGGCGGCGCTCACCGGCGCCGGGCGCGCCGCTGTGCTGCGCCGTGCCGCCGACGGATTGGAAGCCCGCCGGGCGCAGCTGCTGGAAGTGATGGCCGCCGAAGCAGGCAAGACCCTGGAGCAGGGGGACCCGGAAGTGTCCGAGGCCGTGGACTTCGCCAGGTACTACGCGGACCGGGCGGAGGACCTGGACGACGTTGACGGCGCGCTGTTCCACCCGGCCCGGCTCACCGTGGTTACTCCGCCGTGGAATTTTCCGGTCGCGATCCCGGCCGGGTCCACCCTGGCCGCGTTGGCAGCCGGGTCCGCCGTCGTGCTGAAACCCGCCGGGCCGGCCAGCAGATGCGGGGCAGTGCTTGCCGAGGCACTCTGGGAAGCCGGTGTGCCGCGGGACGTGCTGAGCTTCGTGCTGCTGGGCGAAGCGGAACTAGGGCGGCAGCTGATTTCCCATCCCGCGGTGGACCGGGTGATCCTGACCGGCGGCTACGAGACGGCTGAGCTGTTCCGCTCTTTTCGCCCGGATCTGCCGCTGCTGGCAGAGACCTCGGGCAAGAACGCGATCGTTGTGGCACCCAGCGCGGACTTTGACCTCGCCGCGCGGGACGTGGCGGCGTCGGCGTTCGGACATGCGGGGCAGAAGTGTTCCGCGGCTTCCCTTCTCATCCTGGTGGGCTCGGTGGCCGAATCCCGCCGGTTCCACTCCCAGCTGCTGGACGCGGTGCAATCCCTGCAGGTTGGGCGGCCGGAGGAACCAGAGACCCAGATGGGTCCCGTCGTCGAACCGGCCACCGGCAAGCTGCTGCGCGGGCTGACTGAGCTGGGGGAGGGCGAGTCCTGGGTCCTGCAGCCGCAGAAGCTCGACGTCGAAGGCAGGCTGTGGACTCCCGGTATCCGGGACGGAGTCCGGCCCGGATCTGAATTCCACCTCACCGAGTACTTTGGCCCGGTGCTGGGGGTTATGCGGGCCCGGACCCTGGCGGACGCGGTTCAGCTGCAAAACCAGGTCGACTACGGGCTCACCGCAGGGCTGCATTCCCTGGACCCGGAGGAAATCCGGTACTGGACCGGCGCCGTCCAGGCCGGAAACCTGTACGTCAACCGCGGCATTACCGGCG
>NZ_DALZXY010000095.1:0-12433 GCF_031988865.1 Arthrobacter sp. | reverse complement strand
CGGAAGTTCCTCTCCGCGAAGGTGGCCGTCTCCGGCGCGAACTTCGCGATTGCCGACGCCGGGACCCTCGCCGTCGTCGAATCCGAAGGCAACGGCAGGATGTGCCTGACCCTGCCGGAAACCCTGATCACCGTGATGGGCGTGGAAAAGCTGCTGCCGACCTGGCAGGACCTCGAGGTCTTTATGCAGCTGCTCCCGCGCTCCTCCACCGGCGAGCGGATGAACCCCTACACCTCGCTGTGGACCGGCGTCACCGAAGGCGACGGCCCGCAGAACGTGCACCTGGTGCTGGTGGACAACGGCCGCAGTGCCGCGCTGGCGGACGAAATGGGGCGCTCGGCCCTGCACTGTATCCGCTGCAGCGCGTGCATGAACGTCTGCCCGGTGTATGAGCGCACCGGCGGACACGCCTACGGCTCCACCTATCCGGGACCGATCGGCGCGATTCTCTCGCCGATGATGACCGGCATCAAGTCCGAGGAAAACAGCTCGCTGCCGTATGCTTCGTCGCTGTGTGGGGCCTGCTTCGACGCCTGCCCCGTGAAGATCAACATTCCGGAGATCCTGGTGCACCTGCGGGCCGAGGACGTGGACAGCAAGCGCGGCACCAAAAAGCTGCCCACCCAGATGGACTTGATGATGAAGGGCGCCTCCTGGGCGTTCTCCCGGGGGAGGAACCTGGGGCTGCTGGAGAAGGGCCTGCCGCTCGGCAGGCTCGCGGCTGGCCGGAAGAAGAAAATCACCAAACTGCCCGGCATTGCCGCCGGCTGGACCCAGAGCCGGGACATCCCTGCGCCGCCCAAGCAGTCCTTCCGGGACTGGTGGGCCAAGGAACACCAGGCACCGCAGGACCAGCAGGCACCGCAGGGGGAGACGAAGGCATGAGCGCACGCGAAGAGATCCTGGGCCGGCTGCGGGACGCGCTGCGCGATTCCCCGAAAGTTCCGGAAATTCCCCGCGGCTACCGGGAATCCGTCGAGTCCACCGAGGCTGAGCGGATCGAGATGCTGGTGGACCGGCTCGAAGACTACAAGGCCGGCGTCACGGTGCTTGACGAGGCGGGGCTCGCGCCCCGGATCGCGGAACTGCTCGACGCCGCCGCCAGTTACGTGGTGCCTGCGGGCATCGACGACGCCTGGCTGGCAGCTACCGACGCCGCTGTGCCCGGCCGCCGCCGGACCGACTCGGTCGAGGAGCCGCTGAGCGTCGCCGAACTCGACGCGACCGCCGCCGTCGTGACCGGCAGTGCCGTTTCCGTCGCCGAGACCGGCACCATCATCCTGGACGGCAGCCCCAACCAGGGCCGCCGAGCCATCTCACTGATCCCCGACCACCACATCTGCGTGGTCCGGGCCGCGGACATCACCACCATCCTGCCCGAAGCGCTCCGCCGCCTGGACGGCACCCGGCCGCTGACCTGGATCAGCGGTCCGAGTGCCACCAGCGACATCGAACTCGAACGGGTTGAGGGTGTGCACGGTCCGCGCACGCTGGACGTGTTGATCGTCCGCGGCTGAGCCGACCTGGCCAGAGCTAACCGCAGTCCCGGCCAGTCCCGGCCAGCGGCCAGCTGCCTGGCTAACTGCCCTTGCGGGGCAGGGCAAGGTGCGGATCAGGATCCAGCGCAGATCGGGACCCGGGTAGTTTCAGGCTCCTGCGCTCTTCAAGATCCTGCGACGTTTCAGGATCCTGAGTACCCGGTGCGCCAGCCGCCCTTGTAGTCCTGCCGGACCGTCTCGGAGTAGGGGACCGGGCTGACCACGGCCCGGACTTCCAGCTGGCGGTGCGGTTCGACGGTGGTTTTGGCAGTGCCGCCGTCGGGCTCGCCCCATACCACCCGCAGTTCCGTGCCCTCGGGGACATCCGGGTTGACGGTGGCCAGCGAGAGTCCGCGCCGTTCGTTGGCGGAGTAGCCGGTGAACATGGACAGGCCCACGGTGTTGCCGTCCGCGTCGATCACGGCGTCGTAGTTTGACGAACCGTAGTTGGCCAGCGGCAGGTCGAAGTACTTGTACGGCATCCCGGTGGTGTCCAGCTGTGAGGTGAAGATCCGGCCGAGGTCCTCCTCGTTCCAGGCCAGAGTGACTTTGCGGCGCTGCGCGGCCGGGTCCATGCTTTCGAGGGCCTCCCGGCCGATGAAATCGTGGTCGAATTTCACGAAGGAGCCGTAGCCGAGCTCCCACGGCGTGAGGTAGTAATCCTCGATGTTCTCCGAGACGAAGCTGCCGGCGACGGCGTTGGTGGCCTCATAACTGTCGGCACCCAGCCACTCACGGTAGGGCCGCAGCCGCTCATCGGTGTAGATGGCGGGCAGCGGGGAGGGGATCCAGCCGGATTCCAGCGTATTGGACGGGTAGGCACGGGAGCCGACGGCGGCCATGCCGAACTCGGCTCCCGCTTCCAGGATGGCGTCGCGCACCTTGTCATAGGAGGCGTAATCGCCCCAGATTTCCAGGCCCGGCGCGCCCGCCATTCCGTGCCGGAGGGTGCGCACGCGTTCCCCGGCGATCGTCATCCAATCCAGGTTGAAGAACTTCAGCTGCTCGAGCGGACCGCCGTTGACCTTCTCGATGATCTGCCAGGCGCGGGGCCCCTGGATCTGGAACCGCCAGTAGCGCCGGGTAACGGGCTGCCCCATGGGGCGCGACGGCGACCGCCGATCCACCTCGATCTCGAGGTTGTAGCCGCCGGTTTCGGCATGGAACAGCAGCCAGTTGGCGGCCGGTGCCCGCCCGACGTATACGTACTCGTCCTGTTCCTGGTGGAAGAGGATGCCGTCGCCGATCACGTGGCCGGACGGCGTCGTCGGAACGTATTGCTTGGCTTTGTTAACCGGGAAGTTCGCGACACTGTTCACCGCGGTGTCCGAGATGAGCTTCAGGGCGTCGGGGCCCTTGATGAAGACGTTGTCCATGTGGTGGGACTGGTCGAAGAGGACGGCAGTCTCCCGCCAGGCCCGCTGCTCGCTGCGCCAGTTGGTGAACTCCGGGGCGACGACGGGGTAGATATACGCGCCGATCTGGGAGTTGCGGAGCAGGTCGACCGTTCCCTGGGATGCATCAAGGACTTCCTGCAGATTCTTTGGTGCCACGATGAACCTCTGTTTCTGTCGGAGGGGATCCGGGCAAAGCCGGTGGGGCCGACCATATATCTATGCTCATAGATATGTCGAGGCCTAAGGGCGCCCCTAGACACTATCTATCCCGATAGATAGTGTGTGCTGCATCACATTAAATGCCGTGGGTTCGACCGCGGCCAAACGAGGAGAACCCATGAGGAAACTGGTTGCAGCAGCGGCAACGGCGGCGCTGCTTGGCCTGACGGCATGCGGATCAGGTGCGCTGTCGAGTTCCGAGGAATCGGCGTCCGGATCGCCGGCAGCTGAGGGATTGACGTCGATCGAGGTTGGGGTCATCCCCATCGTTGACGTCGCCCCGATCTACCTTGGTGTCGAGGAAGGACTCTTCGAAGCCGAGGGACTGGACGTCACGCTCACCCTGGCCCAGGGCGGCGCGGCCATCGTGCCGGCGGTGACTTCCGGGCAGATGGACTTTGGCTTCTCCAACATCACCTCCATGATCGTCGGCCGGTCCAAGGGGCTGCCGGTGCAGATGGTGGCCCCCGGGGGCAGCTCCACGGGTGACACCCAAGCGGACTTTGCTTCCGTGATGACCATGCCGGACAGCGGGATTGAAACCATCAAGGACCTCGAGGGCAAGAAGATCGGCGTGAACACGCTGAACAATATTTCCGACTCCACTATCTCGGAGGCAGTGAAGCAGGCGGGAGGGGACTACGAAAGTGTCGAATTCGTGGAAATTCCGTTCCCGGAACTGTCCGGGCAGCTGGCTGCCGGGACAGTTGACGCAATTGCCGCCGTCGAACCCTTTGTGACAATTGCCAAGGCCGACGGCGCCGTTCCGGTGTTCTCCAACTATGCCGAGCCGGTGGATGACCTGACGGTGGCTGTCTACTTCGCCTCGGACCAGTACGTTCAGGAGAATCCCGAAACCGTGGAGAAGTTTGTCCGCGCGATCAAGGCGTCGCAGGAATTTGCCGAGCAGAATCCGGACAAGGTCCGCGCCATCCTGCCCACCTACACTTCGCTGAAGCCCGAAGTGATTGAGCAGCTGACCCTGCCCAAGTACGGCACCGAGGTGAACCGGGCGTCCGTTGAGGACGTGGCCCGCATTTCACTGGACCGCGGACTGGTCGAGGAGATTCCGGATATGGAGTCCCTGCTGCCCGCGAACTAGGTACTGCCCAGTGCCCGCAACGATGTCTGCTTCGGTGCGGGCAGGATATAAGCGGTAGGACAAAGCGGGACCGGCGTGGTGCGCCGGTCCCGCTTTGGTGTGTTCTGGGCCTTCCGGCCTAGCGTGCCTGGAAGTCTCGGACCCATTCCGCCGTGGCCCGCAGGCCGCCGAAGGTATAAAAGTGCAGCTGGACCGTGCCGTGCCGCGCGGGATCGTGGGCCGCGGCGAGGTCCCGGAGGAAGCGGTCCGGTCCGGCCGTGCCGAGCAGGTTCGTCAGGGAGAAGCCGTACTTCTGCGCGATCCCGGCTGAGGTTCCCACCCCGAACCGGCGTGCGTAGCCAAGCAGCCGCTTGATGCCTGCCGGCCCGGGAACACCAATCCGGACCGGTGCACTGATGCCGCGGCTGCGCAGTTCTTCCAGCCAGGCCAGGACGGGCGCCGTATCGAAGCCGAACTGGGTGATGATGGACGCTTCCAGCCCCTGTTCCTCAAGTGCCTCGTTTTTGGCGAGCAGGGCGGTCCAGAGGGTGTCATCGGAGATGTCCGGGTGCCCCTCCGGGTAGCCAGCGATGCTGATGTGTTTCGCTCCGTAGGCGGCGGGCAGCCCGGACCGGATTACGGCGAGCGAGTCCTCGTAGGGACCCATCGGCTCGGCCGGGTCGCCGCCGACGACGAACAGGTTCTCCACGGCACCGGCGTCGGCCAGGGCGCCGAGGAACTTCTCCAGTTCAGCGGACGATTCCAGCCGGCGGGCGGAAATATGGGGTACCGGCACCTGGCCCGCCGCACGGACCGCAGCGGCTGCCGCCAAGCGCATGGGGAGGTCTTCATTACCCAGGAAAGTCACATTGATGCGGGTCCCGGGTGGCAGCGCATCCTGGGCCGCGTGCAGGGCATCAACGTCCTTGCCGGTCATTTCAAGGGAGAAACCGGACAGTAGGCTGCCGCCTGCGGGGGCGTGTGGGTTCATGGATGCCACCCTAGCCAGCCCGGCTGGAGGTGTCCACGAACCCTGCCGTCCCCGGAAATGCCCGGGACGGAGCCTGCCCGGAATCATTCACCGGTACTCCGCGGCTAGAAGCGCGAGGAGCTCCCCGCCCCGCTGAAGCTCCCGCCGCCGGCACCGTAGCCACTGGAAGAACCGGAGGAAGAGGCCGAGCTCCGGGCCGAGTCGATGCTGCTGCTGCCGGTCCGGACGCCTGCGCTGAAGGCGCCGACGGCCCAGAAGTAATTCGGGTAGGCGGTGTCCAGGATGCCGGGCCGGAACCCGTCCCGGTAGGTCCGGCGGTGGCTCCGGGTTTCCTCCAGTGCCCTGCGCATCAGCTCGCGTTCGGACTGGTTCTTGGCTGCACGGGCGATCACGGTTTCGGAATGGTTCCGCAGGAGCCCGGCGAGTTCCCCGCCGGCATCCCGGATGGTATCCAGGGCTGCCTCCGGTGTGGCGGTCCCGTCCGCGAGTCCGGCTGCTGCAGCTTCCAGCCGGTGCCGGCATTCGGTCCGGAACGCAAGCAGGGCCGAGGCCGTGGCCGAATCCTTTCCGGTTTTGTCTGCCGTGAAGAGGTCCTCGAGCTTGTCCAGCTCGGCCTGAAGCGGTGCGGTTTGCCGGTCCCAGGCAGCCTGCCAGCCCGGTGTCAGGTTGAGCAGCGTGTTGGTATCGGCGATGACGTCGTCGATCCCGTCCAGGGTGAGCGAGAGCTCGGCGAATTCCTCGACGGGCTTCCGGCTGCTGCGCCGCCGCAGCTCCTTGTCAGTGAGGCTCCGGACCTGGTTGCCCAGTTCGGTGGCGCGGTTGTACCGCGTCCTGAAGGTCCGGTGCTCTTCCAACACCTTCGCGCCGTAGGAGGAATCATCGGGGATGGTCCGTGCGTTGAGTTCGGTCGCGTCCAGATCCAAGCTGACGCTGGCATACGAGCGCTCGGCGTCCGCGATCAGCCGCCGGTTTGTCTCCAGACGGCGGCGGCGCACCACGAGTACCGTGACCCACGCGGCCAGCGCGGCCACCAGGAACGCCACGCCCAGGAAGATCACCACCGGGTCGAGGTACCAGGGACGGTTGATGAGTTTTGCGGCTTTCCCGACGGCGGCAATCGTGCCGTCCGTCCACTGGGCCTCGACGAAGTGCGAGGCAGCTGCGTCCCGAATTTCCTGTGAAGTTTCCTTGTCCAGTTTGCGGTCCTCGCCGAAGTAGGTGCCGATCCAGCGTCCTTCCGGGTCCAGGGTAAAGATGAACAGGCCGTTCGCCCACTTTTGGCCGTCGGGGCTGATCCATTCGGGGTGTTCAGTGCGCGCGAAGTCGAGCGTTTCCGCATTCAGGTAGACGTCGCCGTCGGAATACTGGGCATCCGCATCACCGCGGAAGGTGTAGATCGCCACGGTGGTAGGTTCCCGGAACTCGATGTCCTCCAGTGCCGGTAGCAGGGTGTTCTGGTCCAGAACGCCGGCGGTGTCCTCAATGATGATCTCGTCCGGCCCGACGGCGGCTGCCGGCAGGGCAGGTGCGGCGACCGCGAACATCGTGGTCAGGACAAGCAGTAAAACACGGCGCATATCGGATACCTCGGGA
Source organism: Arthrobacter sp. (assembly GCF_031988865.1). Taxonomy (NCBI): domain Bacteria; kingdom Bacillati; phylum Actinomycetota; class Actinomycetes; order Micrococcales; family Micrococcaceae; genus Arthrobacter; species Arthrobacter sp. Next base: position 5,614 of record NZ_DALZXY010000095.1, on the reverse strand, counting down.
AGGGTGGCGGCTGCGAAGCCGGCCGGGGTTCGGTGGGCGGTCAACATGGCCAGCCTAGGGGAGAGGACTCGAGGGCACTCCTTCTCAAAGACATGTGTCGTGAATCATATACAATCCTGTACAGCCGTTGATGGAGCGGAAAGCATTTCCCCGGAAAGTGGTGCAGTTACGTGCTCGAGCAGCAAACCATTGAGAAGATCGCCGACGAACTGGTGGCAGCGGGCGCTAACCGCATCCCGGTTCCGCGGCTGACCACGCGGTATCCGGAGATGACGGTGGAAGACTCCTACGCCGTGCAGAACCTCTGGAGCCAGCGGATGCAGGAGAGCGGACGGAAGCTGGTCGGACGCAAGATCGGCCTGACCTCCAAGGCCATGCAGGCCGCCACCGGGATCACCGAACCCGACTACGGCGTCATCTTCGACAACATGGTGCTGGAGAACGGCTGCACCGTGCAGTGGGACGCCTACACCCATCCGCGGATCGAAGTGGAACTGGCCTTTGTGCTGGGCAAACCGCTCTCCGGACCAAACTGCAGCATCTTTGACGTCCTGGACGCCACCGAATACGTGGTCCCGGCGCTGGAGATCCTGGACTCACGGATCGAGATGGAAGGCCGCACCATCGTGGACACCATCTCGGACAATGCTGCGATGGGCGCCATGGTGGTGGGCGGGCGGCCGGTCAAGGTGTCCGACGTCGACCTCCGCTGGGTCGCGGCGCTGCTGTACAAGAACCAAACGATCGAGGAAACCGGCGTCGCCGCCGGCGTCCTGAACCATCCGGCGGCCGGCGTGTACTGGCTGGCCAACAAGCTTGCCGCCCACGGAACCACGCTGGGTGCGGGGGAGATCATCCTGGCGGGCTCCTTCACCCGGCCGATGTGGGTGCACAAGGGAGATACCGTCCATGCCGACTACGGACAGCTGGGATCAGTGACATGCCGTTTCGAGTAGAGCCCCACGCCCCGTTCAAGGCAGATCTGGTTCCCGGCGGCCGTGCCCGGGTGGGCATGTGGGCGTGTACCGGCAACCCCCTGGTGACCGAGATCTGCGCCGGCTCCGGCCTGGACTGGCTGCTGATCGACGGCGAGCACAGCATTAACAACCTGGAATCCATCAGCGTCCAGCTGCAGGTCGTGGCCGGCTACCCCATCCAGCCGGTGGTGCGGGTACCGAGCAATGACACAGTCCTGATGAAGCAGTACCTGGACCTTGGGGCGCAGAACCTGCTGGTTCCTATGGTGGATACCGCCGAACAGGCAGCTGCCGCCGTGTCCGCTGTCCGCTACCCGCCGCACGGCGTCCGCGGTGTGGGCAGCGCCCTGGCCCGGGCTGCGCGCTGGAACCGGATCGATAATTACCTGGACCGCGCTGATGAGACGATCACCCTGCTGGTGCAGGTTGAGACCGCCGCGGCTGTGTCCAACGTGGCGGAGATTGCCGCGGTGGACGGGGTGGACGGGATTTTCATCGGCCCCTCGGACCTTGCCGCGTCGATGGGCTACCTCGGCCAGCAGGAGCATCCCGAGGTCGTGGCCGCCGTGGAACAGTGCATCCGCACGGCCAAGGAGCTCGGTGTTCCCGTGGGCGTCAACGCGTTCGCCGAGAGCACCGCGCGCCGCTACCTCGACGCCGGGGTGGACTTCATCCTGGTGGGTGCCGACGTCGCCCTGCTGGCCCGGGCTTCGGAGGCGCTCGCCGCCAAGTACCTGCCGCAGGACGCTGCGGATACTGAGGACGAGCGCGCCAGCTACTGACCCGTGAGCTGGATGATCCCCGGTTGCTGGATGATCCCCGGTGAGCTGGGTGACCCCCGGGAGCTGGGACTAACTGGGGATCATCCAGCTCAGCACGGGCGTCGACTGCAGGAAAACGATGATGCACAGCGCCAGCAGCAGGGCCACACTCCAGCCAAAGACCTTCCGGAACAGGACAGACTCCTGCCCGCTCATGTTCACCGCGGCGGCAGCGATGGCCAGGTTCTGCGGGGAAATCAGCTTGCCCATCACGCCGCCGCCGGTGTTGGCCGCAACCATCAGCTTCGGATCCAGTCCGGCCGCCTGGCCGGCGGTCTCCTGCAGCTTGGCGAACAAGGCGTTGGCTGAGGTGTCGGATCCGGTGACTGCCGTGCCGATCCACCCGAGCACCGGTGAGAGGAACGCGAAGAACGCCCCGGTGGCCGCCAGCCAGGTCCCGATGGCGATGGTCTGCCCGGAAAAGTTCATCACGTATGCCAGTGCCAGGACCCCGAGGATGGTCAGCGCGGCAGCCTTCATCCGCTTGGCGGTAATCCATATTTCCTGCAGCGCACCGCCCATTGTCAGGGGATAGCGTCCCCGGTCATCGAAGCGTGAGTAGACCAGGGCCACGATCAGCCCGCTGATCAGCAGCAGGGTCCCTGGACTGATCAGCCACTCGAAATGGTAAATCGTGGAGGCCTGCGTCTGGCCGTTCTCATCCAGCAGCGCTTCATGCAGCCACGGCCACGGGATCTCGATGGTGGTCTTAGCCAGTGCCGCCGGGATATCCACGCCGAGTGTCCAGAGGTTGGCGATTCCGAAGATGACGATCACCAGGACGTACGGGAACAGGGCCATCCAACCGCGCGACGGCGTGAGCCTGTCGTCGGCCCCACTGCCGGGCCCGGGCCTGCCGGTTTCGCCCGTGCTGCCCGTGCCGGTTTCGCCCGTGCTGGCTGCGCTGCCGGTTTCGCCCGTCCTGCCCGTGCTGCCCGTGCTGGCTGCGTTGCCGGTGCTGGTCGCGCTGCCCGCCGCGTGCGCTCCGCGCTGGCCGCCGACGTACCCTGTTGACTCTCCGGAATATCCAGAACCGGAACCCCCTGAGCCCTCTGACGCTCCTGGACCCCCTGAACCTCCTGAACCTCCGGAACCCCCTGGACCCCCTGAACCTCCTGAACCTGGCTGTCCTGAATCGGCGCGCCCGCCGGGCGCTCCGCCGTCGGACCTGCCCGGATACCCCTCGTCTCCCGTCCCGGCGCTGTCCTTGGTCCCGGCCGGTGTCCAGCCGCCGGCCCGGGCGGCTTCCAGCTCGCCGTGCATCCGTTCGGCGGCCTGAGAGCTGCCGCGGGGCTGCCAGAACCGCAGGAACCCCACGGCGGCAGCCATCGCGACGAGGGACGCGACGATGTCGGTGAGTTCGTAGGAGAAGTAGTTCGAGCACAGGAACTGGAAAATCGAGAAGACAACGCCGGTAAACAGGGCAACCGGCCAGCACTCCCGCAGTCCGCGCCGCCCGTCGAGGATAAAGAGCAGGATCAGCGGGACGACGAAAGCCAGCAGGGGAGTCTGGCGTCCGACGACGGCGCCGATTTCGTCTCCGGTGTAGCTGGTGAGGTTTGCCGCCGTCGTGATGGGGATGGCCAGCGCCCCGAAGGCGACCGGAGCCGTGTTGGCGACCAGGACGGCGGTCGCGGCGCGGATCGGGGCGATGCCGATGGCCAGCAGCATGGTGACCGTGATCGCGACGGGTGCCCCGAATCCGGCCAGGGCTTCGAGCAGGCCGCCGAAGCAGAAGGCCACCAGCAGCGCCTGAACCCGCAGGTCGCCACCGCCTACCGTGTCGAACACGCGCCGGAGGTCTTCGAACCGCCCGCTGCGCACCGTCACCTGGTAGAGCCAGACGGCCATCACAATGATCCACACCACGGGGAACAGTCCAAAGGCCGCACCCTGGGTTCCCGAGAGCAGCGCGAGGCCGAGGGGCATGCCGAAACCCAGGACCGCGATGACCAGGGCGGCCACGAGTGCCCAGGCTCCGGCTACGTAGGCTTTGGTCTTCGCGAAGGCCAGCAGTAGGAAAAAGACGAGCAGCGGAACGAGGGCGAGAAGCGCGGAGAGGGCTACGCTCCCGCCGACCGGGTTTGTCGATGGAGTGAAGCTTTCCATAGGGTCCCTCCAGGCCGGCGCTGCTGCCGGCCGCCGCGGGTCAACGAAATGAGCTGCTGCGGCAGGCCGGAGACTGGCCGTGGGAGTGGGTGGAAGAAGCGGTGTTTATAGGGTAGGCCGCGCCGGGCGTGCCGGCGGATCCCTGCGGCGGGTTTTTGATTTGGTGACTTGGGATTTTCGTCTCGAGACGGCGAGGCCTGCACCGGCTCCGGAATGGCCGACGGCGTCGCACGGGTATTCGTTGCTGCCGGAATCAGGCGGGCAGGCCGTTCAGCCAGCGGGCCGCTTCGCTGCGGAACGTTTCCGGGGGCAGTTCGGAGGCGTTCTCGGGCAGCGCTCCGATCAGGGGCACCTGCTGGGACTCGAGCACCTGCCGGTTGCTCCGGTGCACGACGCCGGGATTGCTGGGCCAGCTGCCCAGCACCCCGCCAAGGACACGGCGGTCCCGAGCTTGGAGTGCTTCGAGGCTCAGGGCGGTGTGGTTCAGGGTGCCGAGGTCCGGACCGGGCTCAATCTGCCCGATCAGGCCTGAGCTCAGAACTCCATTGAGGGCGGTGCTCGCGGTGTCATCGGGGGCCGGGTTCACTTAATGGGCTCCCCGTCGCCACGCCCCACAGCTCCGAGGCCGGCAGCAGGCGAACTCTCGCTTAAGACGGCCTTCGATAGACCTGGAACAGTGAGAACTCCGGACCAGGAAGAGGGCCCCAAGCTGGACCAGGAACGGGGAGAATGCCGGACCAGGAAGAGGGCCCCAAGCTAGCTAACTCCGGGCACCCTTTTACCAGCCCTTGGCCAGGTAGAGGTCCATGTAGGCGCCGCGGTCGACATCGAGGTCTTCCCGGCGTTCAAGTCCGGCAGCCAGCGCGGTGCGTTGGGAGCCGATGTTGTCCACTGACGTATAGGCGACAACAGGCAGTCCCGGGAGCAGTGCTTCGGCCAGGCGTACGGCTTCGATGGCGCCTTCGGTGGCCAGTCCCTGCCCCCAGAAGTCGGGGTGGTACCGGTAATACAGGTTGAGGGCGGGCCTGCCGTGGATGAGCCGGTGGGAGACACCGGTGAAGCCGATGAGGTTTTCGGGTTCGGCAGGGTCGACAACGGTCCAGACTCCGAATCCGTGCCGGTACCAGTGCTGCCGGATCTCGTGGAAGGTCCGTGCCGAGGAGGCCCGGGTGATGGTCGACGGCGCGGGGTGGTGGATGTTGGTCCGAGGATCGGTGTGGAGGTCGATTGCTGCACTTTCGTCACCTGCGAGGGGCCTGCGTAGCAGCAGTCGTTGTGTGCTGACTGGCGACCAGTCTCTAGCGTTCTGCTCCAGCATGTGGACCACTGTAGCCGGGTCCCTATCCCGGGAGAACGGCAGCGGTGCTGAGGCTGGGCCGGGTATTGGGCGGTGAGTCTTGGCAGGGACATAGGTGGCGAGACTTTGCTGGTGGCCTGGTGCCGGGGTGCTGCCGGGTCGCGGGTTGGCCGGCGCCTGCTGGCCTGGTGGCCCGGTGGCCTAGTGCCGGGTAGCGGGTAGTGGGTTGGCCGGCGCCTGGTGGCTTCGTTGCCGGGCACCGCATGGCGAGAGGCCGGGGCAGCAGGGCATTGTGGGCGGCAAGCAGCGGAGCGGGCATGAATCGGACGGAGCGCCGTCCTTTGATGGCCAGAGGTTCGTGGACGTCTGATCTATAGGCGGGCTGACGTCTGGTCTAGAAAGGTGGTGGG
>NZ_DALZXY010000094.1:0-12482 GCF_031988865.1 Arthrobacter sp. | reverse complement strand
GCGGCGGTTGGCGCCATTGCTGTCGGGGGTTCCATAGCCGATCAGCACATTGCCTGAACCGGCACGTTCCTCCTGGCGGTAGGCTTCGCCGGCAGCATCCGGGGCTTCAGCCGGCGCCGGTGCAGCGCCTGCCGCAGCGGGAACGTCCTCCGGGATTCTGGCAGCCGCCGTCGTGCGCACCGAGATCAGGGGCTTTCCGACGTCGATGCTCTCACCGGCAGCGCCGTGGAGCGTCTCCACGACGCCGGCGAATGGCGAGGGAACCTCGACGAGGGATTTAGCAGTTTCCACCTCTGCCACGGGCTGGTCGACGGCGATTGTGTCGCCTTCGGCCACGAGCCAGTTCACCAGTTCCGCGTCGGTCAGGCCTTCGCCCAGGTCCGGGAGCAGGAAAGTCCGCACGCTCACTTGTCCTCCCACTGCAGTTCGTCGACGGTGTCCAGGATCCGGTCCACGCCGGGCAGGAAGAAGTGCTCCAGCTTGGGTGCGGGGTACGGAATGTCGAACCCTGTCACCCGGAGCACGGGGGCAGCGAGTGAATGGAAGCAGCGCTCCTGGACCCGCGCCACGATTTCCGAGGCGACGGAAGCGAAACCCGGTGCTTCCGAGATCACGACGGCGCGGCCGGTCTTGCGGACCGAAGCGCACACGGTTTCGTCGTCGAACGGCACGATGCTGCGTACGTCGATGACTTCCAGGCTGCGGCCTTCGGCGGCGGCAGCCTCGGCAGCTGCCAGGGCAGTGGAAACCGAGGGTCCGTAGGCGATCAGGGTGGCGTCGGTTCCTTCCCGGGCGACGGCTGCGGAGCCGATGCCGGTGCCGGGCTCGGGTTGGGCGGCGCGGGCGGCGTCGGCGGCTGCGCGCAGCTGGGCCAGGTCGACTTCTTCCTTGGTCCAGTACAGCTTCTTCGGTTCCAGGAAGACCACCGGATCCGGATAGCGGATGGCTTCCCGCAGCAGCGTGTAGGCATCGGCTACAGTGGCCGGGGCCAGCACCGTCAGTCCGGGGGTGTGCGCGTAGTAGGACTCCGAGGAGTCGCAGTGGTGTTCCACTCCCCCGATGCCGCCGGCGTACGGAATGCGGATGACCAGCGGCAGCTTGACCTTGCCGCGGGTGCGGTTGGACATCTTGGCCACATGGCTGACCACCTGCTCGAAGGCAGGGTACGCAAACGCGTCGAACTGCATTTCCACGACGGGACGCATGCCGTTCATCGCCATGCCCACGGCCATGCCCATGATGCCGGATTCCGCCAGCGGGGTGTCGAAGCAGCGGTCTTCGCCGAAGCGGGCGGTGAGGCCGTCGGTGATCCGGAAGACGCCACCGAGCGGGCCGACGTCTTCGCCGAAGATAACAACGGAGGCGTCGGCGTCCAGCTCATCGGCCAGTGCCGTGTTGAGGGCCTTGGCGAACGTCAGGGACACCTTCGTGGATTCCGAAGCCGGTGCGTGGTCTGTGATTGTCATGGTGCTTGGCGTCCTTAGGCCTGGGTCCGGGCTATTTCGTCCTGCAGCAGGGCGGCCTGTTCAGCCAGCTGCGGCGTGCGGTGTTCGTAGACGAAATTGAAGAGGTCCATCGGCTCGGGCACGGTGTCGGTGTTCAGGCCGTCGCGGATGCGGGCAGCGACCGTCTCGGCGCCGGCTGCCATGGTTTCCTCGGCGGCGTCGTCCAGCACGCCCAGGTCGCGGAGGTAGGTGCGCAGGCGCGTCAGCGGATCGCGCGGGACCCAGTCCTCGACGTCTGCTGCCGCACGGTACCGGGTGGCGTCGTCGGCGTTGGTGTGGGCCTGCATCCGGTAGGTGTGGGCCTCCACCAGGGCGGGGCCGCCGCCTTCGCGGGCCCGGTCGACGGCGGCACCCAGGACCGCGAGGAGCGCAGCGGCGTCGTTGCCGTCCACCCGCTCGCCGGGCATGCCGTAGCCGATGGCCTTGTGCGCCAGGGACGGGGCCACACTCTGGTTCTTCAGGGGTACGGAGATGGCGTATTCGTTGTTCTGGACGAAGAAGATCACGGGCACGTGGAAGACGGCCGCAAAGTTCAGGGCCTCGTGGAAGTCACCTTCGCTGGTGGCGCCGTCGCCGCACATGGCCAGGACCACGGTGTTCTCGCCGCGCAGTTTTGCCGCGTGGGCCACGCCGACGGCGTGCAGCAGCTGGGTGGCCAGCGGGGTCGCTTGTGGTGCGACGTGGTGCTCATACGGGTCGTAGCCGGCGTGCCAGTCGCCCTTGAGTAGGGTCAGCACCTGGAGCGGGTCGACGCCGCGGTGAATAACCGCGACGGTGTCGCGGTAGGTCGGGAACATCCAGTCGCCGTCGGATAGCACGGCTGCGGCAGCGATCTGGCAGGCTTCCTGTCCGTGGGAGGACGGGTAGACCGCCAGGCGGCCCTGGCGGACCAGGGCGTTGGCTTGGTCGTTGATCCGTCGTCCGGTCACGAGGCCTTCATAGGCCGCTCGGAGGGCTTCGCCGTCGGGCAGCGGGTATTTTTCGCTGTGCCGGTGGCTGCCGTCGGAGTCGATCAGCTGGACCGGGGACGCGGAGGGCAGCATGGTGGCGGTGCGGTCCTCGTTATCCTCCGGACGCCGGCCCTGCGTGGACCCGGCGTGCGTGTGGCCGGTGGGAATAGTCATGGAAGCCTCCGTCATCAGCGGCGGATGCGGACAGACTCCCTGGCAGCACCTTGCACACCGGCAATTTGCGCACCGAAGCCCAGCCACATGGATGGAAATTCTGTAACCCCAGTATGGGTAAGTGAACGATTCGCATCCACCGCTGCTGGAAATCCTAGATTTTTGGTGTGTAAAACCGTACTGTGGTGGACGAGTTGCAAAAGTGAGCTGGATTACTTCGAAGGATGTAGACACTATGGCGGAGACCCCGGCCGCAGTATTGGACGAGATCGACAAGCGAATCCTGGACGAACTGACCCGCGACGGGCGCGCCTCTGTCAGCGCCGTGGCCGAAGCCGTCCACATTTCCCGCGCGCATGCCTATTCCCGGATTTCCAAGCTGACCAGCTCCGGCGTGCTGACGCGCTTTACGGCAGTCGTGGATCCGGTGAAGGCCGGCCTGCGGTCCAGCGCCTACGTCACACTCAAGGTCCGGCAGCACTCCTGGCGTGAGCTGAAGGAGGCGCTGCGGAAAATCCCCGAAGTGCACCATGTGGCCCTGGTCGGCGGCTCCTTCGACGTGATCCTGCTGGTGCGGGCCGAGGATAACCTGCACCTGCGCCAGGTCATTTTCGACCACCTGCAGTCCATGCCCGGCGTCCTGGACACCCAGACGTTCCTGGTCTTCGAGGACCTCGATATCCGCTGACCTTCTTGCGTGCCTTCTGGGGACTCTGGGACTGTTTGGGCTCGGGCCGCGCCCCCGGCCACTCCGGAAACCCTCCGCTTTGTACATTCCCTGCCATTTTGGGAATTCCCTCCGGCGCGCGGTGGCAGGGAAATCCCATAACGGCTGGATTTTCCCAAAGCGGAGGAAAACCGGGGCCAAGCTGGAGGAAGCCCAGCGCAGCGCAGAGCCACCAAGACAAAACGGCCGCCGCAGCTCCCGGACTATCGGGTGCTGCAGCGGCCGTTCGGGCACACGGGCTGTTTCGGACACGCGGGCCGTTCAAGCACGGGGCCGTTCGGACACACGGGCAGTTCGGGCACGCCGGCCGTTCAAGCACGGGACCGGCGATGCCGGCTTCGCGGATGCTTCCCGCATGCTTCGGGGACGTCAGCCTTCGTCGTGCCCCTGGTCCATGCTCATCTGGTTTTCCGCCGGAGGGGTTTCTCCAGGTGGCACTCCACCGCCGGGCTCGAGGCCGGTGACGTTGCCTTCAGCGGGGTCGGGATTGGCCCGGCTGCCCTTCTCTCCGCTGCTGGCATGGTTGCCGGAACCTTCAGCGGAATTCCCACCTTTTTGAGCCGCTTCAGCATCCTTGGGCTTGTCAGGATTCGCCGGATCATTGTTCGGATCATAGCTCTGCGTCATTATCGCCTTTCGGTCTGCCCCGCCGGAATTCCGGGTAACGGGAACGGTAATCCATCAGCATGCTGATGAATCCAACCTAGCGGGGCAGAACCACCGGAGCAATCCACTCCCCGGATCAACCGCCCGTCCAACTACTCAGCCGAAGAGCTCCTCCCCCACGAACCCGCCCTCCCGGGCACCCGGCGGGACTGCGAACACTGCCGAGCCGATCGGCGTCGTCCATTCGTTCAGCAGGTCCAACTGGTCCAGGCGTTCCTGGATCGGCAGGAACTGGGCGCTCACATCGGCCTGATAGGAGACAAAAACCTGCCCGGCATCCGAGACGGCTCCCCCAGGTTCCGGGGCGGCGTCGTAATTATAGGAACGCCGCAGGATCCGCTGCCGAGGGTTGTCCGGGCGGGCCCGGCGCATGTGCGCGTAGTCGGGAATCACTGGGAAGCCCAGGCTCGTAACCGCCTCGAAGTCCGGTTCGTCGTGCTCGGCGGATCCGGTCAGCGGCGCACCGTTGCCGAGCGTCCGGCCCACCGATTCCTCCCGCCCGCGCCTGTCGAGTTCGTCCCAGGTGTCCAGGTTCATGGCGATCCGGCGGACGACGACGGACGTGCCGCCTTCCAGCCAGGCCGGAATTTCGGTGTCCCCCCAGACCACGCGGTCGAATTCTGGTGTCCCCGGGACAGGGTTTGCCGAACCGTCCACCTGCCCGAACAGGTTGCGGTCAGTCGCGCCGGCCTGTTCGCTGCCGTAGGCCCGGCGGAAGCCGGTCTGGATCCAGCGGACGTCGGCGAAGCTCCGGCTGTCCTTGAGCAGCATGCGCTGGGCGTGGGCCAGGGTCACCGGATCATCGGCGCAGAGCTGCAGCAGCAGGTCGCCGTCGTTCCAGCGTTCCTGCAGGGCATCGATGCCGAAGGCAGGCAGCGGAGCGAGCCAGGCCGGTGCCAGTTGCGGGGCCACGGCGGCAACGAGCCGCGGCCCGAATCCGAAGGTCACGGTCAGCCGGGCCGGCCGCACGGCCAGTTCAGCTTCGGTGTCCGCAAGGGCCGGCTGTCCCTGGGTCAGGGCCGCGGCATCATCACTGAGCAGCCGCAGCAGGGACCGGATGCGGTCCCGGCCCACGCCGTCGCGCAGGTCCAGCGCCACAAACGATGCGTGTGCCGGCGGCGCGGTGTCGATCCCGGACTGGTGCCGTCCGTAGAACGGGACTGTCTGCGTCCCGTTGGTTCCGGCGTCGTCCAGCCCGGTCCGGACAAGTTCCGGCTCCGGCTGGCCGGGACGGCTGCCGGCCAGCTGCGCTCCGGCAGCGACGACCGCACCGAGACCAGCCGCCGCACCGCCGAACAGCAGATGCCGCCGTCCGACTCCTGCTGCCTTGGGTGTTGCTGTTTCCGGGCTCATCACTGGTCCGCAGTGTGTTCAGTGCCGTGGGTGGGTTCAGTGCCGTGGCCGTCGTGTTCAGCGGACTCGGTTTCCCCGTAGCTTTCGTTCGCTCCGGCGAAGTCCTTGGCGGTTGCCTCGACGTCGAGGGTGCTGCCGTCAGAGAGTTCAAGGGTGACCGTCAGCTGGTCACCGGCGAGCAGGCCGTTTTCCAGGCCCATCAGCATTACGTGGCTGGCGCCGGGTTCCAGCAGGAAGTCGCCGCCGGCGGGAACGGTGAACCCGCCGTCGATTTCCTGCATGGTCATGGAACCGTCGGCGCCCATAGCCGTCTCGTGCAGTTCGACGGTAGCTGCTGCCGGGGAGCTGGCGGCCACCACGGTGAGATCTTCGGCGCCGGAGTTCTTCAGGGTGCCGAACATCCCCGTCATGCCGCCGGGCTCCGCGGCCTTGGCCCACGTGCCGGTGAAAGTCAGGGACTGTGCTTGTTCGGCAGCGGCCGACGGCGACGCTTCGGGGGCGGCGGCGTCCGCAGCACAGCCGGACAGGCCGAGGGCGGAGAGGGCGAGGACGGCTGCTGCCAGGGTCATTTTTTTCATGGGAAAGGTACTCCAAAGGTAGGGGTGCCGGGCACGCTCAGGGGGCCCGGGAAAGAGGCGAAGACAGGGCGGCGCCCCGCAGGCACCGTTCAAAGCGTGAGCCGGGCGATTCAGCCCGCCTCACGCGGGAAGGAAGGCTAAGCGCTGCCTCCGCGGCGGCGCTTGTTCACCAGTACGACGACGACGTAGATGAGTACACCGACAACGGCGCCGCCGACGATCGTCAAGACCCAGCCCAACGGACCGAAGGTCCCCGACGAGGTGTTCTGCGAGTCAGCGATGGCGGTCTGGTCAGGCGCAGGCGAGGCCTGGTCTGTTGCCGGAGTGCTCTCGGCGCCGCCGGCGGCCGGATCGGTGGCTGCGTCGGTGGAGGCCGGATCGCCAACGGTGAAGCTGAAGGCACCGGTGATCGGGTGCCCGTCGCTGGAGACTGCGCGCCAGCTGACCTGGTATTCGCCGTCGGACAGGGCCGGAAGCTTCTGGACCAGGGTTTCCCGGTTCAGGATCGGTTCGGCCTGGACCTGGTCTGCGCCGGAGGCATCGGCGACGATCACCTGGTTGCCGAGGTCCATCAGTTCGGAGCTGAAGACCAGTTTGATTTCGGCCGGGGCCTCCTCAAGGACGGTCCCGTCGGCCGGAGTGGCGGATACGAGCTCGTCGTGGGCCAAGGCCGGCGGGGCTGCCGCCAGGAAGAGTGCGAGGGCACCGAAGAGGGCGGCGGCAAGGACGATCGCACGCGTACGGGCGTGCTGGAAAAGAGAGGTGGGCATAACTGCTTTCCGTTCCGTGGCGGGAACTGGGGTTCGTGCGGGATGCGCGGATGCGCTGATCAGGACACGAATGCAGCCGGAGGGCCACGGTGACGGAAAGTTAGCAGGGGTATACCCAGATTGCGCAGGCCTTGCGGACGGTACGCGAGCACCAGGGCAACCGTGCGGGGAAGGTGCTCAGGATGGAACAGCGGCAGCAGGGCTCCGGGACGCAGGCCCAGGGCTTCGATCAGTCTGCGGGCAGTCTTCTCGCCCCAGGCCAGCAGCCAGATTGTTGCGGCGGCGGCGAGGGCGTGGCTGATCCACATTCCCACGGCAGCGGCGGCCTGGGCCGGTTCGGCGGTGAGGGAACGCTCGGCCACGGCACTGAGGAAGGCGGTGTGGCCGGCGTGCCCGGCGTGGCTGCCGATCGTTGCGGGGCCCGATCCAAAGCTAAAAAGGAGGTGGAACAGTCCCTGGCTGAAGACCACCGCCGTGGTGAGCCGCAGCAGCGAAATCGAGCGTCCGGCCAGCAGGCAGCTCACGAGTCCGGAGACTGCCAGGGAGAACAGGACGATAGCCGGTTCCGGCGTCGCCCCACCGCCCAGGACATGCGAAACAGCGGCCACGGCCGTGGCCGCAAACGCTGCGGCCCAGCCGCGCACCAAGCGTGCGGCACGCGCTGTCAATGGTCCTCCTCGGGCACCTGGTGCCGGGCAATGTCCTTCTCCGGCCCTGTCATTGTCCCGAAGTTTTACGGCAGAGTCGAATGGCCATCACACCTCCCGCCCGGAGGGCAGCAACGGCATGCTGAAAGAACCGTTTATGACCTCTCGCGCAGTGGGAGCCGGTTACCCCTTGAACAGGGGCTTCCGCTTTTCCTTGAAGGCCGCAAAGCCCTCGGCGTAGTCCTCGGTGCCGCAGAGCACGCCCTGGGCCTTGTTCTCATCCTCGACCGATTCCCACAGCCCCAGGCGGGCGTCCCGGATCGAGGCGACCAGGTCCTTCGACGCGCGGAACGCCCCGGTGGCCCCGGAGGCGACGCGGGCGACCGTGGCGCGGGTGGTTTCCAGGAGCTCGTCGGCCGGGAAGACGCGGCTGAACAGGCCGGCGGCCACGGCTTCGGAGCCGCTCATCAGGTCCGCGGTGTAGATCAGGTCCAGCGTGCGGTGCGCGCCGAGGCGCTCAGTGAACAGCCAGTGTCCGCCGGAGTCCAGGGTGGCCCCGAGGTTGGCGAACGGCGAGCCGATCTTGGCATTGTCGGCCACGTACACCACGTCCGTGGCCACCAGCAGGCCCAGCCCGACGCCGAGGCAGGCGCCCTGCGCGGCGGCGAAGGTCGGTGCCGGGAAGGCCGCCATCTTCTTCAGCAGCGGGGTGACGAGGTCGCCCAGGTACGCGTAGGCGTCGTCGTCCGCCGGGTCGACGGCGGAGATGTCGCGGCCGGCGCAGAACGCCCGGCCTTCCCCGCGCAGCAGCAGCGCCCGGACGCCGGCGGCTGCGGCGTCGTCGTAGGCCTTGGACAGGTCCGCGAGGGCCTGTGCATCCAGGGAGTTGAGCTTCTTCGGTGCGTTCAGCACCACTTCCGCGATGCCGTCGCGGATGCTCAGTTCCACCATGGACTCAGCGGGGGCGGGGATCTGCTCGCTCATGTGGTTCGGCTCCTAGGCGTCGTAGTCGACGGTGACTTCGGGACTGGTGGGGCGGCTCTGGCAGGTCAGGACGTAGCCCTTCTCGATTTCGTCCGGTTCCAGGGCGTAGTTCTCTTCCATCTCCACCGTGCCGGAAACGATTTTGGCGCGGCAGGTGCCGCAGACGCCGCCGGCGCACGCGAACGGCACGTCCGGGCGCACGCGCAGGGCGGCGTTCAGAATCGATTCGCGGGCGTGGGTGGGGCTGGCCACCTTGCCCTGCAGGCCGTCGAGCCGGAAGCTGATCTCGAAGTTGTCCGCAGAGGGATCCACCTTGACCGGGCGGCCGATCTGGCCCTCCGGACGGCTGGGCTGGCCGGTGGTGAACAGCTCGAAGCGGACCTTTTCAGCCTCCACACCGCGCTCGGCGAGGGCGTCCCGGCACATCTGGACGAGTTCGAAAGGACCGCACAGGAACCATTCATCAACGTCGCGGGTCGGCAGCACGGATTCGATCAGGGTGGAGAGCTTTTCCGCGTCGATCCGGCCGGAGAGCAGCGGAGAGATGCGCTGTTCGCGGGACAGGACGTGGTGCAGCGCGAAGCGGGCGGGGTACTTGTCCTTCAGATCGGCCAGTTCCTCGAGGAACATCACGTCCATGGCGGCCTTGTTGGCGTACACCAGGTCAAAGCGCACGTTCTCCGACGCCGCGAGCACGGTGCGGGCGATCGAGATCACCGGGGTGATCCCTGAGCCGGCGGCGACCGCGACAAACACGTTCTCCTCGGTGACGTTGATGTCCTCCGGGTGGTTCAGGGCGTTCATCGGGTGCTTGGAGATGAACCCGCCGGTGGGGCTCATAACGTCCAGAACGTCGCCCGCCTTCAGGGACTCGTTGGCCCAGGTGGAGAACAATCCACCCAGGTCCCGCTTGATGGCGACGCGGATTTCGCCCGGCGTCGGCTCGGCGCAGATCGAGTAGCTGCGGCGCAGGTCCTGCCCCTCCAGGGTGGTGCGCAGGGCAACGTACTGGCCGGGGAGGTAGTCGAAGGAGCCGGCCAGTTCCTCGGGAACGGCGAAGCTGACTTCGATGGCGTCTTCGGTGAGGCGGCGGACTTCGCTGACCGTCAGGGGGTGGAAGGCGGTGCGGCGCGAGGCCGGGGCTGCGCCGGCCTCGGTGGTGGAGGTTGTCATGGTTAGAGCACCTTGAAGTAGTCGAAGGGTTCCTGGCAGTCGCGGCAGACGTACATCGCCTTGCAGGAGGTGGAGCCGAAGCGGGTCATTTCACGGGTGTTGAGCGAGGAGCACTGCGGGCATTTGACGCTGAGACCAAGCCGGACGGGACCTGCGGCGGCGCGCCCGGTGGGCGGGGCGATGCCGTACGCGTTGAGCTTGGCCTTACCGGCCTCGCTCATCCAGTCGGTGGTCCAGGCCGGTGCCAGCACCAGGTCCACCTGGGTCCCGGCATAGCCGGCAGCCTGAAGCGCGGCCGTAACGTCCTCACGGATCGCGTCCATGGCCGGGCAGCCCGAGTAGGTGGGGGTGATCGTCACCCGCACCTGGTTGCCGTCCAGCAGCTCAACGCCCCGCAGCACCCCAAGGTCCTCGATGGTGAGGACGGGGATTTCCGGGTCGCAGACCGTGGCAGCGATATCCCAGGCAGCAGCCGCCGCCGGCTGGACCGGACGGAGAGCCACACTGGAATCGGGGTCCGGGACCGGCGCCCCTGCGCGGCCCGGTGCGCGGTCCGGTGCGCCTGCGGCGCCTGCATCCGTGTACGTCTCATTCATGGCTGTTACCAGGTCGCGCCGGGATGTTCACGGGCCAGGACCTGCATTTCGGCCAGGATGTACCCGAGGTGTTCGCTGTGCAGACCCTTGCGGCCGCCGCCCGGAGCCGGCTGGACCTCGGGAACCTGCAGCTCAGCCTCGGCCAGCACCGCACCGGTCTTCGCGTCGAAGGCCTCCCGCAGCGTGGAGGGCAGGACGGCGATTCCCTCCAGGGAGCGGACCAGGTCATCATCCTCGAACAGTTCGCCGACGTAGGGCCAGACCAGTTCCAGGGCGCGGATCATGCGGGTACGGGACTCGTCGGTGCCAAGGCCCAGGCGCAGGATCCACTGGGCGCTGTGGTCGCGGTGGTAATCCACTTCCTTGACGGCCTTGGCTGCGATGGCAGCGAGCGTCTCGTCCTTGGAGGAGAGCATCGCGGTGTAGAGCTCGTACTGGAAGAACGAGACCACCAGCTGGCGGGCGATGGTTTTGGCGAAGTCACCGTTTTCCTGCTCCACGATGTGAGCCGAACGGTATTCGCCTTCTCCGCGCCAGTAGGCCAGATCGTCCTCGGACTTGCCCCAGGCAGTTCCCGCATAGGTCAGGAAGGAGCGGGCATGGCCAATCAGGTCCAGGGCGATGTTGGAGAGGGCGACGTCCTCTTCCAGCTCGGGGGCCCGGGAAATCCACCAGCCCAGGCGCTGCGCCAGGATCAGCGAATCGTCGCCCAGGCGCAGTGCGTAC
This sequence comes from Arthrobacter sp., assembly GCF_031988865.1. NCBI lineage: Bacteria > Bacillati > Actinomycetota > Actinomycetes > Micrococcales > Micrococcaceae > Arthrobacter > Arthrobacter sp. The sequence continues at coordinate 1,633 of NZ_DALZXY010000094.1, read as the reverse complement.
TCGGCCGTCGCCTCGGGGGCCTTGGCATCCGCGGCGGCGATGTCCTCGGGGCGCAGGGCGTTGCCCGGGGTGATGCGGGTGGCGCTGTCCGTGTTCACAGGTGCTTCACCCCTTCAGACTTGCGGTAGTACGTGGCGTGCCGGTAGTCCTTGCCCTGCGGGGATTCGAAGAACTGGCCCTTGGCATCCGGGTCGCTGGAAATGATTGCTTCAGCGGGGATGACCCAGAGCGAGACGCCTTCGTTGCGGCGGGTGTAGAGGTCGCGGGCGTTGCGGAGGGCCATGTCGGCGTCGGGGGCGTGCAGCGAGCCGGCGTGCACGTGCGAAAGGCCGCGGGAGGAGCGGACGAAGACTTCCCAGAGCGGCCAGGCAGCGTTGATGCCTGTACCGGGCTGGGCCGAAGAGTCAGTGCCTACCGGCTTGGCGCCGTCGTCACCCGTTGTGGAACCGGAAACCATGCTTATGCCACCTCAGTCTTGTGTGCCTGTTTTGCGGCGTAGGCCGCTGCTGCTTCGCGCACCCAGGCGCCGTTTTCGTGTGCTTCGCGGCGGCGGGCCAGCCGCTGCGAGTTGCACGGGCCGCGGCCCGCGAGGACTTCCTTGAACTCGTTCCAGTCCAGCGGTCCGTATTCCCACTTGCCGGTTTCGTCGTTGAACCGAATCTGGTCGTCAGGCAGGGTCAGGCCAAGCACCTTGACCTGTTCCGCAATCATGCCGACGAAACGCTGGCGCAGTTCATCGTTGGAGAACCGCTTGATGTTCCACTTCATGGACTGCTGGGAGTTGGGCGAATCGTCATCCGGCGGGCCGAACATCATCAGCGACGGCGCGTACCAGCGGTTGATGGCGTCCTGGGCCATCTGCTTCTGCGCCTCGGTGCCGTTAGCCAGTTCGAGCAGGATTTCGAACCCCTGCCGCTGGTGGAAGGACTCTTCCTTGCAGACCCGGACCATGGCCCGGCCGTACGGTCCGTAGGACGCGCGGCAGAGCGGGACCTGGTTGCAGATCGCGGCGCCGTCGACCAGCCAGCCGATCGCGCCCATGTCAGCCCAGCTGCGGGTCGGGTAGTTGAAGATGCTGGAGTAGCGGGCCTTGCCGGCGATCAGGTCTTCGGTCATCTTCTCGCGCGGGGTGCCGAGGGTTTCGGCGGCGGAGTAGAGGTAGAGGCCGTGGCCGGCTTCATCCTGCACCTTGGCCATCAGGATGGCCTTGCGCTTGAGCGAGGGGGCTCGGGTGATCCAGTTGGCTTCCGGCTGCATTCCCACGATCTCGGAGTGGGCGTGCTGGGAGATCTGGCGGACCAGGGTTTTCCGGTAGCCCTCAGGCATCCAGTCCCGCGGCTCAATCCGTGAATCCTCGGCAATGATCGCGTCGAAAGCGGCCTGACCGGCCTGGTCCTCGGCACTGTAGGCCGGGACGGCGTGCAGGTCGCGCTGTGCGTCGGTCTGCGTAGCCATAAATGTCACCTCACTGTTATTCACGTGGTCGCGGTCCGGACCGCGGAAGTCCCCCGGCCAATAATTACCGACCGTTCGTTCAGGATATGCGTGTGAGCGGCGGCACGTCAAGACGGCACGGCTCATCCTGCGGGTGGGGCGGGGCGGGCCGGACCGCAGGGCCGGACCGCAGGGCCGG
>NZ_DALZXY010000093.1:0-12603 GCF_031988865.1 Arthrobacter sp. | reverse complement strand
CGGCTGGCCGTGCAGGTGGGCGCGCAGTGCCTGATGGCCCCGGCGGGCGGTCCCGGCCTGCTGCTGGGAGGAGTCCCCGGCGTACGTCCGGCGAAGGTTGTTGTGCTGGGCGCAGGTGTTGCCGGCACCAATGCCGTGGCCATCGCCGTCGGCGCTCATGCTGATGTCACAGTGCTGGACATCAATATCAACCGGCTCCGCGAGCTCGACGCCCAGTACGCCGGGCGCATCAAAACGGTCGCCTCCAATGCCTTCGAAATCGAACGCGCTCTGCTTGACGCGGACCTGGTCATCGGATCAGTGCTGATTCCCGGCGCCCGGGCCCCGAAACTGGTCACCAATGCCATGGTCGCCCGGATGAAGCCCGGCAGTGTCCTGGTGGACATAGCCGTGGACCAGGGCGGCTGCTTTGAGGACAGCCGCCCCACCACGCACGAGGACCCGACGTTCCGCGTGCACGGCTCCCTGTTCTACTGTGTCGCGAATATGCCCGGCGCTGTGCCGAACACCTCCACCTACGCGCTGACCAACGTGACCCTGCCGTACGCCGTCGCGCTGGCGGACAAGGGCGTTCGGGAGGCCTTCGAAGCCAGCCCGGCCCTGGCCCGCGGCCTGAACATCGCCGGCGGATCGGTGACCCACCAGTCGGTCTCCGACGCCCACAACCTGGAGCTGGCCAGCGGCTGGGCGGAGCTCGTGGCGCCCTGATCCCCTCATGGCACCGAAAGCGCGGGCCGGCAGCCCCCGAAAGGACTGCCGGCCCGCGCTTTATGTTCCGGGTGCGGTCAGTGGGCCGCCGGCACCTTGGCCATGGCACCTCGGAGTACGGGGGCGCCCAGCATGGAGATCACGACGGCGCCCAGGCCCATCGGGATCACAAAGAGGAAGTACAGGTCGCCGGGCGTCCAGCCGCCGTCGATCAGCGTGCCTGCCAGGATCGGGGAGACTATCGCGCCCACCCGGCCCATCCCGATGACCAGGCCCAATGCCGTGCTGCGGACGTCCGAGTCGTAGTAGGTGGGGCTGATCGCCAGCATGCCGGCGATCGGGGCATTGGAGCCGAAGCCGACGAGGGCGGCCGCGAACAGCGCCAGAGGCAGGGATCCCTCGGTGGAATTGGCGAACGCCACGAAGGTGGCGGCGCCGACGACGAAGAACACCGCCAGGACCTTGCGCATCTCGTAACGCGCACCAAAGACGCCCAGGACCACGGCGCCCGTGATGGCGCCGACGCTGAACAGCACGCCGGCGGTGATGCCGTCCTGCGCGCTGAAGCCGCTGGCCGTGATCAGCTTCGGCGTCCAGGAGTTCGCAAAGTAGAAGCTCGCCATCAGGATGAAGTACGCCAGGGAAAGCAGGATGGTCCTGCGGGCATTCGCCCCGGTCAGGACGTCGGCGAAACGGGACTTCTTCTCGCTCCGCACCGCCTGCTCCGGCAGTTCACTAACGGGTTCCTGGCCGATCCGGCGCAGGGTCTCGTTGATGCGTTCCAGGGCGTTGGCAGGCCGGCGAACCGACAGGTAGTCGATCGATTCGGGCAGGAACTTCATCACCAGCGGGATCATGATGACCGTCGCGACGGCGCCGAAAAGGAAGGCCGAACGCCAGCCGAAGGAGACGATCAGGACACCCGTGACCAGGCCGCCCAGGACCCCGCCGATCGGTTGGCCGATGCTGACGATGGCCAGGGCTGTGGACCGGCGCTTGGCGTTGGAGAATTCCGAGGCAAACACGTTGATGGTGGCCTGCAGCGTGCCGATGGCGACGCCGGTGATCAGGCGGAGGATAAGCAGGACGGCGTAGGACGGTGCAAACACCGCGCCAAGCATGCCGAGGGCGACAACGCAGACGCCGATCAGGAGTGTCTTCTGCCGGCCGATCACGTCCGCAATGGTGGAGACGAAGATCGATCCAACTGCCATGCCCACTAGGGCGGCACTGAGCAGGAAACCGAGTTCAGCGCCGTTGAGGTCCCATTCCTTGGAAACATCGGCTGCGCTGAAGGCCATGACCAGGACGTCAAAACCGTCGATCATGTAGAGGGCTGTACAAATGGCAATGATTCCGACTTGCTGCCGGCTCAGGGTGGAATCTTCGATCCGGTCTTTGAGGTGCATTCCTAAAATGCTAGGCGAGACGTTTCACACATCGTGATTTGGGTCGCTTTCGCGGGCGGCCGTTACGCGGGGCGGAAAGGCGGATTACAGGCCGGCGTGGATCCGGCGTATTATCTCCAGTCCGCGCAGCGAATCCGCCGGGTCCACCGGAACCGGAGCACCCTGCAGCAGGCTCTCCGCGAGCTTGGCGTAGTAGTCCTGGTAGCGTCCGGGCACAGTGGGTACCGGTACCGCTGTTCCGTCCCGGCCCAGCAGGCCCCATACCGCCTGGTCCTCGGTGCCGTAGCCGGGAGCGCCGGGCAGCAGGCCGGCGTCGAGCTGGGCTTCCTGGGGATCCATGCCGCGCTTGATCCAGGAAGCCTCGGATCCGGTCACCCGGAACCGGTCACCGGCCTGCGGCGCGAGGGAGTTCATCCACAGCTGGGACTGCACACCTGAGGCGTGCTGCAGGACGGCAAACGCATCGTCGTCCGGACCTCCACCGCCGCGCCGGACGGCGACTTCGGCGTACACCGGCTCGGCCGGTCCGAAGAGCTGGAGCGCCTGGTCGATCAGGTGGGGACCTAGGTCGAACAGGATTCCGCCGCCGTCGGCTGCCCCGGAGGCTGCCTTCCACGGCTTGGTGACGGTGGGCTTGTAACTCTCCATCCGGGACTCAAAGCGTGTCACGGTTCCAAGCGCGCCGCGTTCCAGGAGGCCCCGCAGGGTCAGGAAATCCCCGTCCCAGCGCCGGTTCTGGAACACCGACAGCATCAGTCCCGCCGCACCGGCCTGTTCGATCAGGTCCGCAGCGGCCTCCGCCGTGTGGGCAAAGGGCTTATCCACCACGACGCCGAGCCCGGCATCCAGTGCCGCCTGCGCCAGTGGGGCGTGCGTCCCCGGCGGGGTGCTGATGACGGCAAGATCGAGGCTCCCCGCGCGCTCCAGCGCCGCTTCTGCACTGGGTACGACGGCGGCATCCGGGTAGGCGGCAGCGGCGGCCGCCGCACGGGCCGGGTCGGCAGTGACAATAACGTCAAGCGAATAGTGCGGGTCCTGGGCCAGCAGCGGCGCGTGGAACACCCGGCCGCCCAGGCCATAGCCGAACAGTGCGGTGCGGAGCGGAACGCCGCGGCGTGCAGTCGCCGTCACGACGGTTGGAAATGGGTCTCGGACGGCGCGCCGTTCAGCCGAGCCACCAATTCACCGGCCAGGACCTTGAGTTTAAGGTTCCGGCCGTTTGAGGCGCGTTTCAGCGTTTCGAAGGCTTCACGCTGGGTGCAGCGGTTCTGTCCCATGATGATGCCGACCGCCAAGTCGATGTCCGTGCGGGACTGCAGGACTGCCTGCAGATCTTCCACGGCGGCCGCGTGCTGAGACATCCTTACCGCCAGGCGCAGTCCCAGCGAGGCTTCGGCTGCGTAGGTGCGGGCCACCCGCTGGAATTCTTCGTCGAACACGCCGGCGGACCGGGAGTAGAGATTCATGGCCGCCCGGGAATGCCCCTCAAGGCCCAAGGGAACTGCGTAAACGGACTGGACGCCCTGCGCCACGACGTGCTTCATGTACTCCGGCCAGCGTTCGTCCGAGGACGTGTCCGGGACATGGACGGGTTCGTGGACGCGCAGTGCGTGCAGGCAGGGCCCGTCATCGAAGGCGTACTGCATTTCATCCATCTCCAGCGCGGTGCTGTCGCTGCTGGCCACCGTGTAGCTGAGTCCGCGGGACCGCTGCAGCGTAATGCCGCAGTACACCGGGCCGCGCGAGGACAGCGAAGAGGAACTCAACCGGGCCAGGTGCTGGAGAAACTCCAGCACGTCCTCGTGGTGCACCAGCAAATCCTGCAGTTGTGCCGCCGTCGCGGTCCCGGACCTCAGGTCATCCATGTTTCATTTCCCGCCCCAGTGCCCGCACTCTGATTCCCCCAATTGTCGTGTCCGAGGTTAGATACTACGATATTTGAATACGGTCAAGACGCGGCCCTAGCTTCCTGGATACATTTTATGGAGTTATTGATGGGCCTCCCGGCACACTTGCCGATATGCCACCACTGCGGCGTCGACGATTATCTAATTTACGAGTACTACACGGGACCAACCGAGCGCGGGCCAGGTGTTGTCAGTTACTCGTGTTCCGCCTGCGAGTCTTTCGCCGGCCATGAAGTTCCGGCTGGCTGGGCTCCGCCAGGGTGGCGCCTTGGGCGCTGACCAGTCCCTGCCTGCGACCGGCAATCTGCACCTGCTGCTCGGTGCTGCCGCTCACCTGTCAGGACAGGCACGGATCCAATATTTAGCCGATCTGTCCCTGACAGAGAACTCCCTGGCCGCGCTGAGAGCACTTTCCAGAGACGGGGTACCGGTGGCTGAGGTTGCCAAAACGGCCGGCCTGACCGTCGGAGACGCAGCGGCCGGCCTCGCTGCCCTGGGCACTGCCGGATACGCGGACGCGTCCCCGCAGGCGGCGTGGTCCAGGAACAGGGCCGGCCAGCAGATCCTGGATGAACTCGCCCTGCGGAAGGAAACCTGTGAGGCCACGCCGGGGACGGACGGCCTGCGGCAGGCGCTGTTGGTCCTCATCAAGACGATGGATTCTGAGCCCTCGGCCTCCGGCTAGGGGCGCTCCGCTGCCGGACACAGCTGGGGGCACGCGAAAGCGGGTCCGGAGCAGGATTCCTCCTCTCCGGACCCGCTTCGCTGCCGGCCGTAGCCGGCCTTTGCCGGTTAGGTCGTCAGGCGCTTTACGCGGCCGGGAAGCGTTCCCAAACCCGGTGCTTTGACAGCAGCGCCGCCAGATCCGGCACCATCTCCGCCGGTTCCGCCACGAGTACCCCCGGGGCGCCTTCCGGAATGCCCGACGCCGCCAGCACGGCCCCGCCCGAACCCCAAGCTGCCAGGGCCTTGGAGTGGCGGTAGGCCTCCGTCAGCAGGATGGCGACACGCGGATCGACGGCGGGGTGCCCGGCCGGATTTCCGGCCTTGGCATCAAGGCTGTCAGCGTCATCGGCGCCGTGTTCGCCGGAGCCGGCAACGATCACGGCGTCGAACTCGGTGGAGCGGGCCGTGAGGTAGGTCCGCTGCGCCGGGATCTCACCGCCCAGCTTCCCGCCCCTCGGCGCGATGACCAGCGGAACCATGTCCGCTGCGTCGATGGCGGCGCGCAGCTGCGTCAAGGCTGCCAGATCGGTAGTGTCATCCGCCAGGATGCCGATGATCCGCCCCGCCACCGGCCACGAGTTCCCAACCTGCCGGAGGGCCGGGCTCGGGTCAGCGTCTTCGACCGTGAGCGTGGGTGCCGGGACCGGAAGACCCAGTCCGGCTGCCACCTCGGCGCATAGCCGCTCGTCAATATTGGCGAGCAGCTGCAACTGGCGGATCCGGATGTTCTCCTCGTAGCACTTGCCCAGTTCGAAGGTGTAGGCCTGGATCACGTGGTCCTGCTCCACCGGGGTCAAGGAGCGGAAGAACTGCCGCGGCTGGCTGTAGTGGTCATCGAAGGTGGCCGGGCTCTGGCGCACCTTCCGCGATTCGGCCACCGGCGTCGGGACGTCGATGAATGCACCCATGTCAGCGCCAGCCAGGAACGGACAGCCGCCATCCAGCGAGTTGGGCTGATAGGGGGCTACTCCGCTGTGCACGGCGTCCTGGTGGAACCCGTCCCGCAGCATGTCGTTGACCGGGGCATGCGGGCGGTTGATCGGAATCTGGTGGAAGTTCGGGCCGCCCAGACGGGTCAGCTGGGTATCGATGTAGGAAAACAGCCGGCCCTGCAGCAGTGGGTCATTGGTGACGTCGATGCCCGGCACCAGGTGGCCGGGGTGGAAGGCGACCTGCTCGGTTTCGGCGAAGTAGTTGGTCGGATTCCGGTTCAGGGTCATCGTGCCGATGATCTGCACCGGAGCCAGTTCCTCGGGAACGAACTTGGTCGGATCAAGCAGGTCGATGCCCTCGAACATTTCCTCTTCGGTGTCGGGGAAGACCTGGACGCCGAGGTCCCACTCGGGGTAGGCGCCCGCCTCGATGGCGTCGGCCAGGTCCCGGCGGTGGAAGTCGGGATCCATGCCGTTGATGATCTGGGCTTCTTCCCAGACCAGCGAGTGCACGCCAAGCCGCGGCTTCCAGTGAAACTTCACCAGCGATGTCTCGCCCTTGGCATTGACCAGGCGGAAGGTATGGACGCCGAAGCCTTCCATGGTGCGGAAGGACCGCGGAATGCCGCGGTCGGACATGTTCCACATTGTGTGGTGCTGCGCTTCAGTGTGCAGGGAGACGAAGTCCCAGAAAGTGTCATGCGCGCTCTGGGCCTGCGGAATTTCCCGGTCCGGGTGTGGCTTGCCGGCGTGGATCACGTCGGGGAACTTGATCGCGTCCTGGATGAAGAACACCGGGATGTTGTTGCCGACCAGGTCGTAGGTGCCTTCGTCGGTGTAGAACTTGGTGGCGAAGCCTCGGGTGTCCCGGACCGTGTCAGACGAGCCCCGGGAGCCAAGAACTGTCGAGAAACGGACGAAAACGGGAGTTTGTGCGTCCTTCGCCAGAAACCCTGCGCGGGTAATGCCGGAAGCCGCGCCGTTGGCGACGAATACCCCGTGGGCGGCGGCGCCGCGTGCGTGGACAACACGCTCCGGGATGCGCTCGTGGTCAAAGTGGGTAATTTTTTCCCGCAGATGGTGATCCTGCAGTAGGACGGGCCCTCGCGGTCCCGCCTTCAACGAGTGGTCGGTGTCCTGGAGCCGAGCGCCCTGCGCGGTGGTCAGGTAACGGCCCGACTGCGCGGTGGCAGTCTTCGGTGCTCCCGTAGGAACACCTGTGGGGGAAACTGTCTCCGGCCCGTCCTGGTCCGGCTTGGGCGGCAGGGGCTCGTGCGGTTCCGTTGGCTCAGCCAGACTCGGCGGCTGGGGCGCCGGCGCACCGGGGATGGATAGTCCGTTTTCGGAAGTGCTCTGATCAGCCATAAAAGCCTCCATCTCGTGAACCTGTGGGACAGCCGGTTGCGTGCGGCCCCGCCACCAACCCTACCTAAAAAATAGTAAGGCTACTGAACAAGTTGGTGGCGGAGAAAATAAAGGACGGATCCGCCTGTAGGGGGGGCACAGGCAGATCCGTCCTTGTGGGGTGTTATCCACCCCGTGCCGCCGCTTCGTCATGAGCTCCCGCAGTGGAGCCGTCCCGATTCGGCGGACATTTGTGGTGGCGCAGTTTCCTGCTCCGGAGTTCCTGGCCTGCGGTCTCCGCTCCGGCCAGGAAATCCATTAGTCCCAGAGACCGTCGGCCCAGGCCGCGTCCCTGAGGTAATCGCGCGCCGGCCCAACGCTCCAAAGCTCTCCACGCGACTCGACGTACCCCATGTCGCGCATGTCTTCAACGGTGCCTTCACTGCAGCCCAGGACCGTTCCCAGGTCCTTGCTGTCCGCAGCCAGAACTACTTCATTCCGTTGTGTCACCGTGACGACCTCCTTCGTTTTTCAAGATGTTCCCCCGGTCCATCCGGAGAGGCTAGTGCTTGTCCAGGAGCATGGCTTCGCGCTCTGTACTCCAGGTCCGGGCGTAGAGGCCCATGGCAGCTTCCTCCCGGAGAGACAGTCCAAGCCGGTTCAGGAGCATGTGCGCCTGGTACACCGTGAGGTGCTGGGCGCTGCGGCTGACCCGGGCCTTGTCTGCACGGTAAAGGTAGGTGTCCATGGTGCGGAACCAGCGGCGTCGCCAGTTCTCCACCGCGGACTCGGCCGCCGTCGCCGCCATCAGGCGATGCGTGGGCATTACCTTCGCGCTGACCTGAACGGTCATCGCCTGCCGGACGCTTGCCGCGCGGGGCCCAAAACCCGCGGTGCAGCTGCGCAGGTGGCTGTCCCAGTAGTAATCCCAGGAAAGCCGGCGCCGGTCCGGCCAGCTGGAGGCCCGTGGCCCCTTCATCATGCTCCGCGCCGAATCGAAGAGGAGCAGCGAGCCCAGCGCCCACCGGTTCTGGACTTTGGGGAAGCGGGCGGTCGCCCAGGTGCCCAAGTCCGAGGAGAGTTCGAAAACCTCTTCCGCCAGGGCCAGGCCTTCGACTCCGCCGTACTTGGCGAGGTCGGCCTCCACCCGCGGGTCCTGCTGTTCAGCGCCTCCGGGGCCAAGCCGGTCGCAGGCGGGTTCCCCAAAGGCATGTGTGACGCTCAGGTGCCCGATCACACCGCTCGCCTGTTCCTGGAGGGCCCCAAGGAGCGACTGCAGCCGCTCCAGTGTTTCGTGCGGAGCTAGGATTTTCATTCTCACGTGTGCGTTTGAAGGCTCGGAGCAGCGGGTGTAGAACCACCGCTGCGCCCCCCAGAGCTGAGCCTGCGCCGCCAGCGGGGTAACCAGTTCTCCAATGATGCCGTCCGCTACATCGAAGCCGCCGGTATAGATGGAAAGTGTCCACCACTGAGTGCTTGCATTAGTTCGCGAGGCGTTTCGAACTGCTGTTAGCTGGCTCATGGCGTCTTCCTCCGGGTTCAAAGCTGGTTACCACCGCTGGGGCGGGTCTATATGGTTTGTGCTGGATGGTTCTCCCCCCAAGGTGAGGGGACTAAGTCAGAACCATTCCCAGCTCTTGATGGAAACCGTCGATCCTGTGGCTTTCTTCATGGTCGTATCCCCTCTTATAAGTTCGACTGGTTGCACAGCCGGCCGTGTTTGACTCCGAAAGCTTCCCCCGCCCCGTGATGGCGTGTCCACAGTTCCGAATTTCAGCTTCCTGTCATGTCCGCTTGATGCCCGAAGCGGCCTCAAAACCCCTAGTGGAGCCAGCGGCGACACGCTGTGCGGCATGGTTTTCGGAGGATAAAGTGCCCCACACGGGGAGATAGTGTAAACATTGGCATTAACCTGCCATGGCATTCTCTCCGGGTTCCAATTTGGACACGGAATGCTTTGCCCACCGGGATGACAGGGCACCGGTGCTGACTTACGTAACGGTTTTGATGACCATTACGCCGCGGCTTGAGGAGGAGAAGGTGCTTGATCAGGTGTCAGTTGAGGTGTACCGCTACGCGGTCTCCCACCCTGGCTGGACCCCCGCAGAGGCATCCGACGCCCTGGGGTACACAACCCGCGCCATAGATCAGGCTGTGGACGAGCTTCGCTCACGGTGCCTGCTTTTCGCCGAAGGCACCGGCACACCCGTCTACACCGCCGTTTCCCCCGACGTCGCGCTTGCCGAACTTGTGGATCCCGATGAACGGGCGATGCTCGAACTCCGCTCCCGCATCGGATCCAAGCGCCGGGAGCTGGCGAGCCTGGTACCCACCTTCGCCGAGGCACGCCGGCAGGCAGCAGCGGATGCCTCAGTGGAAGTGCTGGAAGACCCGGAACAGGTGCAGCGCGTCCTGATCGAGTACGGACGTTCGGTATCCGATCGCGTCCTGATTGCCCGGCCCGGGCACGGCTCCAACGCCGATTTCCAGGAGGAAAGTGTCCAGAAGGACCTGGATCTGCTGCACGCGGGCGTCCGGCGGCAGACCCTCTACCACTCCAGCACGCGTGACCACGTGCCCACCCGGAAGGCCGTGGAAATGATCAGCGGGTCCGGCGGCGAGTTCCGGACGCTCCCCTACGTCCCGCTGCGCACCCTGATCTTCGATGACAAAGTAGCGGTCGTGGCCCGGCAGCTGCACAGCTATGACCGCGCAGGACTGGTCATCCGGGACCCGAACCTGATCGGCCTGTTCGCCATGCTCTTCGAGTTCGCCTGGAGCCTGGCGGCACCCTTCCTCGAGGAAGACCCGGGCAAGGCCGGGCTGACCAGCACCCAGCGGTCCGTGCTGGCCGGCCTGGCAGCCGGACACTCGGACGAAGTCATCGCCCGGAGGGTGGGCATCAGTGTGCGCACCTGCCGGCGCCACATCGCCTGGATGCTCGAAGAACTGAAGGCCGAAAGCCGCTTCCAGGCCGGGGTGAAGGCGCATAAGGCTGGTTGGATTTAGGAAACGTGTGTTGCTTATCGGTCAACCTCGGTGCCATGATGTGGCCCATGACTTTTGAGGAGACCACGGGATCAACGCTGACTCCGGAAGCACAGGTGGCGCTTGACCGGGCCACGGATTCCGCCCATCGGCACCATGACCTGCTTTCCGACCGGGCCTTCCACATCAAGCAGTCGGCAGTCCGCGATGTTTTCGACATTTCCATCCGCCCGGGCCTTATTTCCCTCGCCGGGGGCAGCCCGTACCTGCAGTCCCTCCCCCTGGACCAGCTGGCCGATGCGTCAGCGGAGATCATCCGCACCCAAGGCCTGGCAGCCCTCCAGTACGGCCCGGGACAGGGCCTGCAGGAACTGCGGGAACTGGCCTGCGAGGTGATGGCCGCGGAGGGCATCCTGAACGCCGATCCCGAGGACATCGTCATCACCACCGGCTCCCAGTCCGGCCAGGACGTGGCGGCCAAGGTGTTCTGCAACCCCGGGGATGTTGTGCTCTGCGAGGACCCCACCTATGTGGGCGCACTAAACGCCTTCGAGGCCTACGAAGTGGATCTGCAGCCGGTTCCCATGGACTCAGCGGGACTGATCCCGGAGGCCCTGGAGGAGCGGATCCGCTCACTGCGGGCCGAGGGCAAGCGGATCAAGTTCCTCTACACGATTCCCAGCTTCAACAACCCGAGCGGAATCACCCTTTCCGCTGGGCGCCGCGACGACGTCGTCCGCATCTGCCGGGAGAACAACATCCTGGTGCTGGAAGACAACCCGTATGGGCTGCTGCGCTTCGACGGCGAGCCGCTCGTTCCGCTCCGGGCCAACCACCCCGAAGACGTGCTGTACCTCGGTTCGTTCTCCAAGATCTTCGCGCCCGGTCTGCGCCTGGGCTGGGCACTGGTGCCCAGGCACCTTTTCCGGCGCTTTTACTTGGCATGTGAAGCCGTCGTACTGTGCCCGTCGCCGCTGACGCAGCTGATCACCGCAGCGTACCTCCGCGATTTCGACTGGATGGGACGCATCCGGGATTCACGCACCCTCTACGCGGACCGCTGCGCCGCCATGCTTAGTGCCCTCGGAGAGCATATGCCGGAGGGCGTGGAATGGACTGTGCCGGACGGCGGGTTTTTCATCTGGGTGAGCCTGCCGGAGGGCATCGACACGTATCCACTGCTGACCGAGGCCATCGACGCCGGCGTGGTGTTCATTCCCGGCGCAGCGTTCACCCCGGGGGATGCCCCGAGCTCCCAGCTGCGCCTGGCGTTCAGTGCCGTGTCGCCGGAGGACATCGGCGAGGGCATCCGCCGGCTCGCGCCGGTGATCCGCCGGGCGGTTGAGGGACGGGCGTCCTAAGCCGGGCCGTCCTCACATCGCTACTTCCGGCGCCGCCGGTCCACCCAGGGCACCACGATCACAAAGAGCAGCGCCATGATCGCCAGCCGCCAGAGGGTGCCAAGGCCCGGCAGGAGGATGATCAGCAGGCTGGACACGATGAATGCGCCCGCGAGGATCCACAGCGTGCGCTTCCAGTCGATCTGGGGCCCGCCGCCGCGGTTCCCGGGTCCGGGATTCATTGCCATGGTTCTCCGATCGTTGCTGCTTCCCTTCGAGCCTAGTCCAGCAGCAGCGCAGGTTCCTCCAGGATGGCTGCAACATCGGCCATAAACCGTGCAGACAGGTCCCCGTCCACCACCCGGTGATCGAAGGAGCCGCCAAGGGTGGTGATCCAGCGCGGGATGACTTCGCCGTCGAGCACCCAGGGCTTCTGCTTGATGGTGCCGAAGGCGACGATCGCGACCTCGCCCGGGTTGATGATTGGTGTGCCGGTGTCGATGCCCAGGGCGCCGATGTTGGTAATGGTCAGGGTTCCGCCGCGCATGTCCGCCGGCGGGGTCTTGCCGGCACGCGCCGTGGTGGCAAGGTTATTGAGCGCGATGGCCAGTTCCTTCAGCGAGAGGTCCTGGGCGTCCTTGATGTTCGGAACCATCAGGCCGCGCGGCGTGGCGGCTGCGATGCCGAGGTTCATAAAGTGCTTGACGAGGATCTCGTCGTCAGACCAGGTCGCGTTCACCGACGGGTTGCGGGCGGCTGCCCAGATCACGGCTTTCGCCAGGATCAGCAGCGGGGAGACCTTGATGCCCTCGAAATCCCGGGACACCTTCAGGCGCTTGACGAACTCCATGGTCCGGGAGGCGTCCACGTCAACGAAGATGCTCACGTGCGGGGCGGTGAAGGCACTGTCCACCATCGCCTTGGCCGTCGCCTTACGCACGCCCTTGACCGGGATCCGCTCGATCCGGCGTTCCTGGGGCTTGGTCGAAGGCGACCAGAAGGTGTCCGCGGAATCCTGTTCCGACTCGCGCTGGGCCTGGTAGCTGATCAGGTCCTGCTTGGTGACCTCTCCCCCGGCTCCGGTGGCCGGTACATCGGCCAGGTTGATTCCCAGGTCCTTGGCGGCCTTCCGGACGGGCGGCTTCGCGAGGACACGCTGAAGCAGCTGGTTGAAGCGGTCCTGCACGGCTGCCCCGGCGGTAGCCACCGCCTGGCCGCGGGGGTCCTGGCGCGGCGCTGCGGCCGGCTG
>NZ_DALZXY010000092.1:0-12861 GCF_031988865.1 Arthrobacter sp. | reverse complement strand
GCGTTCGCGCGCCTGCGCGCCGACGGCGGGCCGGGGCTGCAGCGGCTGGTACACGGCGCGCTGCGCCGTTCGACCTGGGAGCGGTGGAACCAGAGCCGCGTCCTGCACGGATTGGACCCCTGGGATGCGGGCCGGATGTATGACCTGCATCCGGTGCCTGATGACCAGATCGGCATCGAAGTCGATGTCAGCAGCGTTGCCCGCCGGATAGTCGCCGGATTGATGGAACACCGCACCCAGCGCCATGTAGTCTCCCCGGGCGTACCACCGGACGCAGAGGAGGACAGCCGCTGGCTGCGCACCGTCGGCACTGAAGCGCTGGTTATCGCCTGGCCGCCCAGGCCTGAGGGAACGGCGGTGCTCGCCGACGTTTTTGAAGATCTTCGCGGATTCCAGTAGGCCGGGCCGACGGCGCCCGGGGCTCTCCCGGGTCTATCATCGAGGGGCACGGCAAGGCTAAGGAGTACCAGCATGTTCGAGAACGGCAAGGTGTCCAGCGGGCTCGCGGTGAATGAGGTGGCTCCGGCCCACACGATCTACCGCCGCGGTGCCTTCCCCCGCTTCCCACTCCCCAGCATCTCCTTCTCTGGGATCTTCCTCCGCGGTTACCTGCCTCCCGCCCGGCTCCGGGATACTGCCGGCACCATCCTGTCGGTGCCTGCACAGGACTAGGACTTTCGTGGCTGGCTGGCGTGAAGCCTTCGGGCAGGAGGGTAGGCCGTACCGGCGGATGCTGGGCGCGGTAATCGCGGCCGGTTCCGCCGCCGGAATCTATGTAAGGATTATCCGGCCGCGCCGGCAGCAGAACACCACACCGGCGGCCGGGCGGAGGATGCCCGGCGACTCGGTGCTCGCCGGGCCCGTGCGCCAGCATACGAGCAGCATCCTGATCCCCGCACCGCCGGGGGATGTGTGGGCCTTCCTGAACCGGGTGGGCCACGGGCGGGCGGGCTGGTACATTTTCGACGGGCTCAACGTCCCGGGCACCAGCGGCACGGACCGGTTTGCGCCGCTGCGGGACCTTGACATCGGGGAGCTGCTCTCCACCGGGACCGGCCACCGGCTGCGGATTAAGGAAGTCCAGCCCAACGAGTGGATGCTGTGGGCCGACGGCGACGGAAGATCCACGTGGCTGTGGCTGCTGCAGCCGGTCCGCAGCCACCAGACCAGGCTGCTGGTCCGCGGACGGATCAGGTACCGACTGCACCCGCGTGAGCTGGCGGCGCTGCCGCTGGATGCCATGGATCTGGCCACCGTGCGCCGCTGTCTGACCGGTATCAGGGACCGCGCTGCACGGCGGGCCGCAACCCGGGTGGACTGGAAATAGCGGGCTCCCAGTTTTCGGGGGCCCCAGATCCGGGGCCCCCAGATTTCCGGGCGCCAGATTTCCGGGGACCCCAGTTTCCGGGCCCCAGTTTTTCCGGGCGGGGTTCCGGGCCCCCAGTTTCCGGGACCCCAGATTTCCGGGGACCCCAGTTTTTCCGGGCCGGGTTCCGGGCACAGGGACCGGCACAAACACCTGCTGGTACGTTGGATCGATGGATTGGATATCCACCCAGGACCTTCTGGCCGGACCCCGGGGACGGGAGCTGTGCTTCGAACTTGCGAGGCTCGCGGCGCCGGTGCGTCCCGGAGAGTCCTACGGGAACGGTGTGCTGCTGCCCCCAGGGATGTCCCGCGACGGTGAGCAGGTGCTTCGGACTCTCGCTGGCATCCCGGAACGTCCAGTCTTCACCGGAGCGGATCTGCACCGGGGCTTGGCCGGGGTAGTCCGGCGGGCAACCTACTGGCAGCCGCCGGACGAAACTGCGCAGCTGCTCGCCGAACCCGAACCGTGCCGGGCGTTGCTCCCGGTGGCGGCCGCCGTCGTACGTTCTCCAGCCGCAGCGTGGTGGTGTGAGCCGGCCGCGCCCGTGACGCACTACGTGCAGTGGGTCCAGACCAGCACCGTCCCGGGGACTACGCCTCCCACGCTCGACGGCGCCAGCCAGGCACTGGCTCGATGGCGTGCCAGCGTTGTTTCGCAGGAGGCCAACACTCCGTTCCCGGCGGGCTGGACCGGGCGCTGGTGGTCTTCCCCCTCGCTGTCCCGGCTGGTCAGCACCTCACCGGCGCTGCCGGGCCAGGGGCCTGCCGGGCTGGACCTGGTCGAGGATCCGCAGGATTGGACCCACGCCCGCTCGTACCCGGTGCGGGTGGCGCCCGACGCCCGCATCTGCGAGATCCGTGGTCCCGGCGACTGGCAGGATCTGGCGGTGCGCTACCCGCTGGACGTCACCCGCTCGCGGGGCAGCAGTTGGAGCGCCGCCGTTCCGCAGTCCGAGGGCTGGTCCTGGGTGATGCCGGATTGGAGCGCCGTGGCGGAAGAATACGACGGCGTCCACCTCACCGTGGCCGGCTACCTCAGCACCGCCGGCGCACCCCTTGCAGCGGGTGCTGTCCCTGACGCTGGAACGGCGCTGGCGGCGCTGACCGTGCTGGCGGGATGGGCGCCCGGAGAAACCTGGTGGCTGAACGATGTGCTGGAACCTGCGGGTGAACCTACGGGCTGGCAGACAGCGGGCCAAGCCAACCATGCAACGAAAAGGTCAGCGGGCCAGCCAGCGGGTCAGTCAGCGGGACAGTCAGCGGGTCAGCCAGCGGGCAGGGACGCCAGCGGCTGGCAGGTGCAGGCCGGAGACCCCGGAACTGGATCTAAGTAAAAACCCCGGAACTGCATGTGAAACCCATGAACTGGACCTAAATAAAACTCCTGAAACAGCATCTACAACCCATGAACTGGACCTAAATAAGACTCCCCGGACAGCATCTAAACAGCAGAAAGGGCCCTTCCCAGCGCTGGGAAGAGCCCTTTCTGCCATTTCGATGGGGCGGGGGTGGAGCTTGTCCCTAGTGGCCCCGGGCGATCCATTCATCCAGATGCGGGGCCTCGGACCCGATGGAGGTCGAATCCCCGTGCCCGGTGTTCACGACGGTCTCCGCCGGCAGGCCAAGCAACCGGTCCCGGATGGAATCAATGATGGTGGGGAAATCGCTGTAGGACCGGCCGGTGGCGCCGGGGCCGCCGTTGAACAGCGTGTCGCCGCTGAACAGCACCGGTGCGGGGAGCTCCTCGCCTTCGAGCAGGAAGCAGACCGATCCGGGCGAGTGGCCCGGAGTGTGCAGGGCTTCCAGCGTATGGCCGGCCACCTCGAACGTGTCTCCGTCCTCGATGACGTCATCAGGAGCCTCATCCGGGAACACGGCATCCCAGAGCATGCGGTCGGCTTCGTGCAGGAGCACCGGAGCGCTGAACCGGTCCCGGGCTGCGACCACGGCACGGATATGGTCGTCGTGGCCGTGCGTGAGCAGGATGCCCATGACTTCCCGGTCGCCAACGGCTTCCTCGACAGCGTCGATGTTGTGGGCCGGGTCGATGACGAGGACCTGCAGGTCATCCCCAACGATCCAGACGTTGTTGTCCACGTCCCAGGTGCCGCCGTCCAGGCTGAAGGTGCCGGAGGTGACTACTTTGTCGATACGGAGTGCCATCTAGAGTTCCACCACCGAACGCAGGACCTTGCCGTCGTGCATCTTGGTGAAGGCTTCCTCGATATCGCCCAGGCCGATCCGCTCGGAGACGAAGGCATCCAGGTCCAGGCGGCCGAGCTTGTACTGCTCCACCAGCATCGGGAAGTCGCGGGAGGGCAGGCAGTCGCCGTACCAGGAGGACTTCAGCGATCCGCCGCGGCCGAAGATGTCCGCCAGCGGCAGTTCGATCTGCATTTCCGGGGTGGGGACGCCCACCAGGACAACCCGTCCGGCGAGGTCACGCGCGTAGAAGGCCTGCTTGTAGGTTTCCGGGCGGCCCACGGCTTCGATGACGACGTCGGCGCCGTTGCCTTCGGTGAGGGCGCGGATGGCCTCGACCGGATCCTCTTCGCGGGAATTGATGCCGTGCGTGGCGCCGTTGGCCAGGGCCAGCTCAACCTTCGCGGGATCGATGTCCACGGCGATGATGGTGGTGGCGCCGGCGAGCTTGGCACCGGCGATGGCGGCGATACCGACGCCGCCGCAGCCGATGACGGCGACGGACTCGCCGCGCTTGACCTCACCGGTGTTGATGGCGGCACCGATGCCGGCCATCACGCCGCAGCCGAGCAGGCCCACAGCGGCGGGATCGACGTCGTCGTCCACCTTGGTGCACTGGCCGGCGGCAACGAGCGTCTTCTCGGCGAAGGCGCCGATGCCGAGCGCGGGGGAGAGTTCCGTGCCGTCTTCCAGCGTCATCTTCTGGGTGGCGTTGTGCGTGTTGAAGCAGTACTGCGGCTGGCCCTTGCGGCAGGCCCGGCATTCGCCGCAGACGGCGCGCCAGTTCAGGATCACGCGGTCGCCCGGGGCCACTTCCGTAACGTCCGGCCCGACGGCGGAAACCACGCCGGTCGCTTCGTGGCCGAGGAGGAAGGGGTAGTCATCGCTGATGCCGCCCTGCTTGTAGTGCAGGTCGGTGTGGCAGACACCGCAGGTGAGGATGTCGACCAGGGCCTCGCCCGGTCCGGGTTCCGGAACCAGGATCGTTTCCAGCGTGACGGGGCCGTTCTTTTCCTTGACTACTGCCGCTTGGACCTTGTGAACCATGGGGAGGGCTGCCTCTCGGGAGATTACTCAGGGCACCCCGCATTTGTCGGGGCGCCCTTCCATCCTAGGGAGGCCGGTGCCGGGAGTCACTTTCGTTGCTCCCGGCAGCCGGGCTGTGTCTAGGTCAGCGTCAGCGCAGGTCAGAGACCCAGACGGGACTTGACCTCGGCTGCGGAAGGGTTCGTTGCGGAGGAACCGTCGGGGAAGATGACGGTGGGGACGGTCTGGTTGCCGCCGTTCAGGGCCTCCACAAGTTCAGCGGTTCCTTCGACGTCCTCAATGTTGACCTCGGTGTAGCCGATGCCCTGGGAGTCGAGCTGGGACTTCAGCCGCCGGCAGTAACCGCACCAGGTGGTCGAGAACATGGTGATGGTCCCGGCCGCGGGAGTGAAGGCTTCGGCGGTTGCGGTCATGGGTGATACTCCTTGCTGGGTAGCTTCTACTGGCGATTCACTGCTTTGATACTGCCAAGGGAACACCCGGCGGGGGTATTCCATTCCCCGGGGAGCCGCTCCGTGGAATTCCGGTCCCGGCAGCAGGACCCGGCATCACCTCAAATTCCTTGCCCGCACCCGTTCAGTGCAGACTGGTGGAATGTGCGGACGATACGTCATGGCCAAGGCCATCGGGGACCTGGTGGCCGAGGCCGAGGCCGAAGCTGATGCGAACCTTGAACTGCGCCAGTCCTGGAACGTGGCACCAACCTCCGATGTCCCAGTGGTGCTGGAACGGCTGGTCGACGGCGCCACGGTGCGCCAGGTGCATGTGGCCCGCTGGGGGCTGGTGCCGGCCTGGGCCAAGGACATTTCGGTAGGCGTGCGGGCCTTCAACGCCCGCAGCGAGACCCTGCTGGAGAAGCCCACCTTCCGCGATGCCGTCCGCGCACGGCGGTGTGCGGTACCCATGGAGGGCTATTACGAGTGGAAGGCCGGCCCCGGAAACACCCGGCAACCGTATTTTGTGCACCGCCGCGACGGCAAGCTGAGCTGGTTCGCCGGCCTCTACGAGTGGTGGGCTGATCCCGCCGTTCCGGCAGGAGATCCTGACCGGTGGCTGCTCTCCACCTCGGTCATCACGCTGGCCGCACCCGATCCACAGGACGACGATCCGGTGCTGGCCGGCCTGGGATCCCTGCATGACCGGCTGCCGCTGCCGCTCTCACCCGCTGCGCTCGCGGACTGGACAGCTCCGGGAACGCTGAGCAACACCGCGGCACTGGACCTGCTGGCCCAAGTCCTTGGACAGGCCTACACCACGGCCGCGGCGTGGCGGATCGATCCGGTGGACGCCGCCGTCGGCAATGTGCGCAATGACGGGCCCTGGCTGCTTGAGCCCGGACCGGAGGAGCCTGCGGAGCAGGAAATGCTGCCCTTCGAAGCGATGGCCAAGGACTAGTTTCCAGCGGCTGGTTGTGCCTGGATGCCGGGCTGCGGAGCGGCCTGGGCCACAAGCGGCTGCTGTTCCAGAACTGCCAGCGAGACCTTGCCGTCCTCGTCCACCGACAGGCCCGGGTTGTGGCAGACCTCCCAGCGGAAACCATCCGGATCGGTGAAGTAGCCCGAGTAGCCTCCCCAGCTCATCTGCACGCCCGGAGCTGCGATGGAACCACCGGCCGCAGCCGCTTCATGCAGGATGGCATCGACCTCGTTCGGCGAGCCCACGTTGTGGCCCAGCGTGACCGGGGCCAGGCTGGCGGCACCGGTGGCCCCGGATTCGGCGGCCAGGTGGTCGCTGCGGAAAAAGGAGATCAGTATGCCGTGGCCCACCTGGAAGAACACCACTTCTCCGGGGACGTACTGCACAGGATCCCAGCCCAGCTGTGCGTAAAAGGAATAGGTAACTTCAACATCCCGGACACCGAGGGTGACAACGCTCAACTGGGGCAACATGTACTGATCCTGCCATCGAACGGCCGGCAAACCCAGAACCGGGCACGCGCGGCTTTTCCCCGGTTCAACGGGAGTAGTGCCCGCGGCTGTTGACGCCGTCGGAGTGCAGGGTCTGTGATGGAAGTCCAGCAGTGCATGTCCACCGGCGGGGACCCGGCCCGGATGCGGCCGCCCACGCTCTCGCAGAATGCGACGAGGCCCATGAGCACAGCCGTCCCAGACACCGGCCCGCAGGATTCGCCGCCCACGGGCAACGGCACCGGCAGCAGCACCGGGACCGGGCCGCCGGCCTGGCTGCGGATCCTCATCCCCGTTGTGCTGATCCTCGCCTGGTTTGTGGTGGGCGGCATCGGGGGCCCGTACTTCGGGAAAATCAGCGAAGTCACCGAGAACGACCAGGCCTCCTACCTGCCGTCCAGCTCTGCCTCCACCCAGGTCGCGGACCTGCAGGAACAGTTCAGCGACAGCGACGCCGTTCCCGCCGTCGTGGTCTTCGTCAACGACGGCGGGCTGACGGACGCCGACCGTACCTTCATTGAAGGCCGGGCCCAGGCGGCGGCCGGCGCCGACGGGGTGGAAGGGGACGTCTCTCCGGTCCAGTATTCGGAGGACGGCAAGGCCGCAGAGTTTTTCGTTCCGGTGGCGGATAACTCGGAGTCGGCGCAGACGGTGGGGAATCTTCGCAGCCTCATTGCCGACGGCGCTCCGCAGGACCTGGCCGGCTACGTCACGGGTCCGGCCGGGCAACTGGCTGACATTTCCGATGCCTTCAGCGGCATTGACGGAACCCTGCTTCTGGTCGCGGTAGCCGCCGTCCTGGTCATCCTCATCATTGTCTACCGCTCGCCGCTGCTGCCCATCCTGGTGCTGCTGACCTCCATCTTCGCGCTGTCCGCGGCCATCCTGGTGGTGTACTGGCTGGCGAAGGCGGACCTGGTGAGCATCAACGGCCAGGTCCAGGGCATTCTGTTCATCCTCGGCATCGGCGCCGCCACGGACTATTCGCTGCTTTATGTCGCCCGCTACCGGGAAACCCTGCGCGATCACCGGGACCGCTGGGGCGCCACCTGGGCCGCCCTGAAAGGGACCTTCGAACCGGTCCTGGCCTCCGCGGCCACCGTCATTGCCGGGCTGCTGTGCCTGCTGCTGAGCGACCTGAACTCCAATAAGGCGCTGGCCCCGGTGGCCGCGATCGGCATCGGCTTTTCCTTCCTGGCCGCCATGACCCTGCTGCCTGCCCTGCTGTTCGTCGTCGGGCGGGCAGCCTTCTGGCCGCGGCGGCCGGTGTTCGGCTCGGTGCATGCGGAATTCGACCACGAATCGAAGGGCATCTGGGCTCGGATCGCCCGGACCATCAGGTCCCACCCGCGCCGCACCTGGGTGATCTGCACGCTGGTCCTGGCAGCCGCCGCCGTCGGTACCCTCCAGTTCAAGGCCAGCGGGATACCGCAGAGCGACTTTGTGCTGGGCGAGACCCAGTCTGCTGACGGGCAGGAAGCCCTGAGCGAGCATTTCCCATCAGGGTCGGGCAGCCCGGTGCTGATCATCGCACCGCAGGATGAGCTGCAGGACGTCGCGAACACCGTGCTGGCGAACCCGAACATCGATTCGATGGCGGTGGCAGCCACCGGGACACCGGCCGGACAGCTGCCGGTCACTGCCGACGGCGTGCAGGTGCCTCCGATTCCCGGTGCTGAAGCGGCCGCGCCCAAGACCGTCGACGGCCAGGTGCTGCTCGAGGCGACCCTGACCCAGGACCCCGATTCCGATGCCGCCCAGGACACCATCAGCCAGCTGCGCACGGACCTCTCCGGTTACACCGGCGTCCTGGTGGGGGGCACTACGGCCACCAGCCTGGATACCAATATCGCCGCCACGCATGACCGGAACCTCATCATTCCCGTGGTGCTGGTAGTGATCCTGTTCCTGCTGATGCTGCTGCTTCGCTCGATCCTGGCACCGCTGCTGCTGATCCTGACCGTGATGCTGTCCTTTGCCGCGACCCTGGGGGTTTCCGCACTGGTCTTCAACTATGTGCTGGACTTCCCGGGCGCGGATCCTGCCGTTCCGCTGTACGGATTCATCTTCCTGGTGGCCCTGGGGGTGGACTACAACATCTTCCTGATGACCCGCGTGCGGGAGGAGAGCCTGGTCCACGGCACCAGGCCGGGGGTGATCCGCGGACTGATGATCACCGGAGGCGTAATCACCTCTGCTGGGGTTGTGCTCGCGGCGACCTTCGCCGCCCTGGGCGTCATCCCGGTGCTGTTCCTGGCACAGATCGCGTTCATCGTGTCCTTCGGCGTGCTGCTCGACACCCTGGTGGTGCGTTCGCTGCTGGTTCCGGCCCTGTCCTACGACATCGGTCCGCGGATCTGGTGGCCCTCCAAACTGGGCCGGCCGGCTGCCCCGGAAAAGGTTGACGCCGGCTCCCGATAAGCTGGAAGACATGGGCGAAACAGCAGAAACAGACTCCATGACCGAACAGCTAGATGCCGTGCGCACTGCTATTGATGAGATTGACGAAGAGATTGTGGCGCTAATCTGGCGCCGGGAAAGGCTGGTCCGGCTGGCCGGGGGGCTCAAGGACGACGACGCGCAGGTTCTCGCACCTGAGCGGGTTGATGAAGTAATTTCCAACGTCCGGCAGGCCGCCGAAGCCCAGGATCAGGACTGCACCGTGGTGGAACGGACCTACCGGGCGATGATCGACGCCTTCATCGAATACGAACTGCGGACCCGCCGCGAAGACGAGGCCCAGGCCCGGCTGGACGCGTTCAGCCGCAGCTAACGGCGGGTGGGCACGGGATCAGGGAAGTACCCTGCTCCAAGGGCGCTAGCGCCATTTCGGGGCGGCCGAACCCAGCGGTGCCGCCGGAACCTCCCAGGTCATGCGCGGGCTGTTGCCCGCCGGTTCGAACAGCAGCGGCGGAGAGAGCCGCTGCCCGGGACCCCAGAACGTCTGTTCTGCGGTCATGGGCGGCGGCGCTTCCTCCGGGGGCTGGGCTGTTTTTGCGGGCCGGCCTGATTCCGAGGATTGGGGACCTGATTTCCAGGGCGGGGGAACGGGGGCGCGCGCATCGGCGGCCCGCTGCAGTTCCGCGGCCGTCCTGGCCAGGGAGAGCCGTGCGGCATGGACCTCCCCATCGAGTCTCCGGGTCCAGGCCCGCACAGCTGCTGCTGCGGCGAGGTAGCCGGTGGCATGATCCAGGGCCTGGACTGGGAGCGGACGGGGCGTATCCGCCGTTGACCAGGCCATACCGGCGTCGGCGATTCCCGAACTCATCTGCACCAGGGAGTCAAAGCCCCGCCGGCCGCGCCACGGCCCGGTCCAGCCATAGGCATTAATCGCAACCGTGACGATCCCGGGGTGCAGCTGCTGGAGCCGGTGTTCATCCAGCCCCAGTCCGGCGAGCGCACCGGTGCGGTATCCATGCACCACGATGTCAGCCCCTGCTATCAGCTCACGGATTTTCGCGGCGCCCTGGGGGCTGCGCAGGTCCAGCCGGGCACAGTGCTTGCCCACCGTCATCTCCGGCTCCAGTGCGGGCTCGTTCCAGTCCGGCGGGTCGATCCGCAGTACCTGGGCGCCGAAACCTGCCAGGAAGCGGGTGGCGACCGGTCCGGCAATGACACGGGTCAGGTCCAGCACCCTGACGCCCTGGAGCGGGCGCTGGGAGGTGCCGGCGGAGCGTACCGGGGCTGCCGGTTGCCGCCGGGACCAGCCGACCAGCGGCTCCTGTGCCACTGCCTGGCCCTGCGGATGGCTGAGCCACTGCTCTGCCGTCAGCATCCTGGCGGCGCACCCTCCGGCCTCCACGACTGCCTCCTCCAACTCTTCGCCCTTCCAAGGCCGGACGGCGGGCGCGGCAGTTTCGGCGTCGGCATCCGCTGGCAGTCCCAGCACGGCGAGCGCGGCTGACCGGTGGTGCGGTGCATTGGTATGCAGGCGAATCCAGCCGTCAGCACAGGGGTAGTCGCGGGAGAGGGCGTCCCAGGGAGATGGGGTTTCCCAGCCCGCCGGCAGGAACGAACCGGCGAACCACGCCCGGGAGAGGGTTGGATCTGCTGTGGCGGAGACCGGAGTACCTGCGAGCGTTGTTGCCAGTTCCGCAATGGCACTGCCGGCGGTGCCAACAGAGGCAGCCGCAAAGGAGCGCACCGGGTAGCACGATTCCATGGCAGCCTCCCCTCCGTCCGCGTGTAGTGGCAGTAGGCTACGTTACGCTTGCGGCGCCGCACAGCGGGTCCGCAGATTAGAAAGGAACCCTAACAATGACGGCGGATTCATCCCGGCCGGAAAACAAAGCGGCCGACGCCGCCGCAAACCGCTGGCGCGCAGTGGCTGCGGCGCTCGCCGACGGCAGGCGCCTGGAGCTGTATGGACGGATCATCACCGCGGCGTCCGGCAATGCGCCGCTTGATCCGGCACAGCTGGGCCGGGCGGAAGCTAAATCTCTTGCCGTGCTGGAGAAAGCAGGTCTCGTCTCCGTCAGCGGCGCTGCCGTGCTGGCCAGCCCGGGTGTGTTTTCCCGCCTGCTGGAGTCAGGACGTCCCCGGCGTGACACATCGCCGCTGCGGTTCCTCGCTTCCGGCGGTTCGGGGAGCCTGCCGTCCAAGCGGACGGACCGCCTGGAACTGCTGCACCACCTTGCCGGGGAGGTCTTCTCGCAGCACGGTGAACTCACTGCAGGAACCGATCCTGCAGCTTCCGGCGCGAAGCTGACTGAGGGGGAAGTAACTTCCCGGCTCGCTGCCTATACCGAAGACCCCGCCATGGTCCGCCGGGCGCTGGTGGATGAGGGAATCGTTCGGCGCAGCCCCGACGGCGGACGGTACTGGTTGGTCCGGCCCAGGCCCTCGGACGGCATGGAGTTCGCCCGGGGCTGAAGCGGCGGTGGAGACGGGCTGCTAAGCCGCCCTGCTACTTCGAGGTTCCCTCTTCGAGGATCGACACGATAGAGAAGAGCGTAAAGCAGACAGCTCCGAGTCCAACGAGCACGTGCGCGCCGACAAAGAACGCTGTGTCTGTGCCGGCGGCTTCGAAGAGGAACGCGGCGAGGAACAGGCAGGTGAGCGCTGTTCCGACGGGAATCAGCGGGATGCGGTTGGCCAGGGCAAACGTACGGCGCCAGACGAGGGCGAGCAACAGCACCTTCGACAGGTTGCTGAAGCAGATCAGCCCGAGGCCGATCAGTACGAATCCCGGGGCCAGCCGATAGGGCTCGCTTGAGCTGAACAGCACGAAGAGTCCGAGCAGCAGGTTGACGGTGCCCGCGGCAATGACGAGCCATGCCCACGCGAAACGCTCGGCGTCGCTGAATGCGTTGCGAACCTGGCGCACGATGCTCGCGACGAGGGCGATCAGCGCCGTGCAGATCGCCGACAGGCCGATCAGAACGTGGCCGGCAACGAATCCGGGAGTGTCTCCCCGTGCCAGCAGGCCGATGGCAAGGGCGAATCCGACGATGGCGGCCGCAACCGGAACTGCGGTCAGCGCGGCGCCGACGCCGCGGGAGTGAGCACCGTCCGGCGGACCGCTCTGAGGATCGAGGGTCTGTGCTGTCTGGATCAGCGAGAATTTCGTGGATGCAGCCGCTACGGTGCTGACGCACGCGGCAACTAAGCCGATGCCGATCACAACGAAACCCGCCGTGAGGTTCTCCGCAGTGTTGTCCCGATTGGCCAGAACAGTGCCCCAGAGGATGGCGGCGGCAGCAACCACGTAGCCGGAGAGCGGCAGGATGATCTCCCACACGCGCCCGTAGCTGTTGATGAGCTACCTGATGATGGTGGCTGCCGTAGTGAACAGTGCATAACAGATGGCGGTCAGCCCCACGTTGACGTGGCCGGCGACAAAGTGATTGGCATCATCGGGCCCGGACAGGATGTATAGGCCAAAAGACAGGCAGAGCGCGCCCATCAGAAGCGGTATGGCGCGAAAAACAATACTCATTGCATGGTTCATGGCGCACCCCAGAAAGGAATCGCAGATCCTGTGCGGCTTCGATCGCATGGCCGGTCCGCGTTTAGTGCCAGTCTGCGCCTGTCTAATCCGCGGAACAATGCCGGGAGGCGGGGTGCCAGATCCGAGCTGCGGAACTTCGCGGTCTCCAAAGCGGCGTGGCCTCCCGGCCCGGCGGCATTTCCAGCCGCAGCGGCCGCCTCGGACCGTTGACTTGGCAGGAGGGCGGGCGTCTGATGGGTAGGGGGTTTTGGTTCCTGACCATCCACGGATGACTTCTCAAGGAGGCGTCATTGGCCGCTCGATTCACGGCCCACGGAGCCGAAGCCACCCATCCGGGGGCGCGGGCCTCCACTGATCTTGGGTCACCGGCGTCGTCATACCGGCTCG
>NZ_DALZXY010000091.1:0-13695 GCF_031988865.1 Arthrobacter sp. | reverse complement strand
CGTGGACCCGCAGGCGCACGATGCCAAGGGCGTGGAAGACCTGGCCGACGCCGCCATCCGCAAGCTCGTCACCGAACGCCGCCTGCTGCTGCCCACCGAGCTCGACGACGTCTGGGTCATCTCCAACGCGCTGCCGCTGGCCCTGCCGTACGAGCACATCGGCGACATCATCACCTACATGAACTCGCTGACCGAGGCCCCGGCGGAGCTTGAGGCAGTTGAAAACGCTGAAAACGCTGAGCCCGCCGAAGAAGCCGTTGAAGACGCGGTCACTGAAACAGAGCACGACGGCGAGGAGCCGGCATGAGCATCGAAACCACCCTTCCCATGGGGGACCTGATCAACCCCGGCCAGAACCGGCTCTCCCGGATCCAGATCGTGAACTGGGGAACCTTCGACGGCGCGCACACCATCCACGTGGACCGCGCCGGCACACTGCTCACCGGTGACTCCGGCGTCGGCAAGTCCACCATCTTCGACGCAATGCTGCAGGTCATGGACGCCCGGCCCAAGATGAACGAGGCCGCGCAGAACAACGGCGGCACCGCAGCCGAGGAAAAACGCACCGCGTTCTCCTACATGCGCGGCCGGCTCGGCACCCAGGGCATGGAAGCCGGCGACGGCACCGCCTACCAGCGCCCCGGCGCCACCTGGTCCGCCGTCTGCCTCACCTTCGACAACGGACTGGGCCAGATCACCAGCCTCTCCGTGCTCATGGACCTGCCCGCCACCGGCACCGAGCACCACGTCGGCCGGTTCTACGCCGTACATAACCGTCCCCTGGACATCACCTCCCTCGAAACCGGCATGCGCGGCCGGTTCACCAAGGGTGCCCTCGAATCCCTGCTCCCGGGCGCACAGATCTTCGATTCGCATAAACTCTTCGCCGAGCGGTACCGCACCGCCCTGGGTGTGGAGGACGAGAAGGCGTTCGGCCTGCTGCGCATCCTGCAGACCGGCAAGGGCCTGGGCGGAACAGTCAACGACTTCTTCCGCACCAACGTGCTGGACACCCCCAAAACCCTCACCGCCGCCGACGAGGCCGTGGAGGACTTCAGCCACCTGCGCAGCATCCGCCGCCAGCTCGAACGCGCCCGCCAGCAGCGCGACCACCTCGCCAACGTCCCGGACCAGCACCGCCTGTTCCTCACCACCAAAACCGAACTGGACCGGGTCCGCACCCTCACCGCCGACGGCCTGCCCGCCTACCGGCGGCGTCTGGCGCTGGCCAGCCACGAACGCGACGTCGACCGCCTTACCTCCGCCGCCGGCACCAGCCGCGAAGCGCTGAAGGCCGCCGAATCCCAGCGCACCAAGCTGAAAAAGCAGGTCAGCGCGCTCACCGCCCGCTACACGCAGGAGGGCGGCGGCGCGATCGCCACCCTGGAACGCGAAGTCGCCGCCGCCCAGGCCCAGCTGGTTTCCCGTGAAACCATCGAGAACGCGTTCCGTGCCGACCTGCGCGCCGCCGGCATCGACACAGACCTCTCCCCCGCCGGGCTGGTCACCGCCCGCAGCCGCGCCAATGAGCTGATCAAGTCCTTGAACGCCGACGTCGACGCCGCCCGCGAGCGCAGCTCCGACGCGCACGGCGAGGCCTGGGCCCTGAAGGGCTCGATCGCGAAGCTGGAAACCGAGATCGCGTCCTTCCGCCGCCGGCGCAGCAACATCCGCCCGGAAAGCCTGGAACAGCGAGCCCGGATCTGCGAAGCCACCGGCATCGACGAGGCCGAGATGCCCTTCGCCGGCGAACTGATCGACGTCCCCGCCGAACATACCGAGTGGCGGGCCGCCGCCGAACGCGTGCTCCGCCCGCTCTCCACCGCCCTGCTGGTCCCCGGCGAGCACATGGCCGCCGTCACCCGCTACCTCAGCGAAACCAACCTGCGCGGCTTCCTGCGCTGCATCGACACATCCATCCCCGTGGACGGCCCGGCCGATCCCGGACCCCGGGACCTGATCACCAAGCTCAGCACCTACGACTCCGCGATGGGCGACTGGGTAGCCCGGAAAATCACCGCGCACTACGACTTCGAGTGCGTCGAGAACCCGGACGAGCTCGCCCGGGTCTCCCGCGGCGTCAGCCTGGGCGGTGCCGTGAAGCGCAACTCCTCCACCACGGAGAAGGACGACCGGCACACCAAGGCCTCAGACAACGTCCTGGGCTTTGATAACAAGGACAAGATTGCCGCCCTGGCCGCGGAACTGCTTGCCCTGCGCGCTAGCTTCGAAGAGGCCGACGTCGTCTCCCGCAAGCACGCCGCCGAGCAGGACGACCTGATCCGCCGGCTCGCCGCCGTCCGCAAGGTCGCTGCCGACACCCGCGAGTTCGAGGAGATCACCGCCGGGGAGCAGCGCGCCGCCGTCGCCGACGCCGTCGAGCGCCTGGAATCCGCCCGCGACGCCAACGCGGACCTGGAGCAGATCCGCTTCGAACTGGACACCGCGGAGCTGGACCTGACCGCCGCGACCGAGAAGATCGGTGTGCTCAAGGGCGACCTGGCCCGGCTCGAGGCCGAGCTGACCGCCGCCACTGAACGCCGCGACACCCTGGCCGGCCGCGGCCCGGATGCCCTGGCGGAGGACCTGCGCGCCCAGCTGGATGAGCTGTTCGCCCCCTTCGGTGAGATCACCGACGTCGTGCATCTGAACGACGCCGCCGGGCAGGTGGAGCGGAACCTGCTCACCGACGCGGCGCGGCTGGATAAGACCCTGCTGGAAACCCGCACCCGGCTGGAACGCAGCTTCGAAACCTACAGCGAGAAGTGGGGTTCGGACTTTGGGACGGGCGTGGACTCGGCCGAGGAGTACGTGCACCGGTACGAGGACATTGTCACCGAGGGACTGCCGCAGCACGAGTCGGAGTTCCGCGAATACTTCAACAACCGCACCTACGAGCGGTTCAGTGACCTGCTGCAGCTGCTCGACGAGGAACGCCGCAGCATCTCCTCGCGCCTGCTGCCGCTGAACTCGGTGCTGCGCCGGGTGCCGTACCACGTGGACAGCCACCTGGAGATCGAGGTCAAGACCACCGTCCCGGACGACGCGCACAAGTTCCGCACCGAACTGAAGAACGCGCTGCCGATGATGGGCGTGCGGCAGGACAAGGCGGACATGGACGCCCGCTACGCCGCGCTCGAGGGGCTGGTGGAGAAGCTGAAGGATCCGCAGGAGCGCCGCTGGCGGGCCGAGGTCCTGGACGTCCGCGCGCACGTGACCATCACCTGCACCAACAAGCTCGCGAACGGGCAGTCGTTCACCAACCTGCAGGCGTCGCTGATGTCCGGTGGCGAGGGCCAGCGCTTCACCGCGTTCATCATGGCCTCGGCGCTGGCGTACCAGCTGGGCATTGTTTCCCAGGGTTTCAGCACCTACGGCACGGTGATGATGGATGAGGCGTTCGTGAAGTCCTCCCTGTCCTTCGCCGAGGCGTCCATCAACGCGCTGCACGAGTTCGGCTTCCAGCTGCTGCTCGCTGCCCCGGAGGACAAGGTGGACCTCTCCCGCTTCCTGGGCTCGGTCACCGAGATCCTACGCGACGACGCCGCCAACCGGTCCGGCACGCTGGAGCGGGTTCCGGTTGGGTCTTCTGGTGCGGGCGGCTCGCGGGCTGTGGATATTCTGCTGCGCTGACGCTCGCCGGGCGGGCCCGGCACTAGTGCCGGGCCCACCGCTGCCCATCGACCAGTCGGCTCGCGACGGCGGCAAGCCCCACCGCACCTTGGCAGTGTCCGCTGCAAAGTACCTCTAGACAAGGACTTTACGGTCCGTAAACTGCTTGCGTGACTGATTCGGCCAACACGACATACTCCGCAGCTTCGCTTCATGCAGCCGATCAGGCCCTGTCCCGGTGAGCCATCCCCGTCATGAGCTGAACGCGCTGATCCACTCCCCCGTGAGGTTTTCCATCATGGGCTACCTCGGCTCAGTTGATGAGTGCGAGTTCTCCATCCTGCGGGACGCCGTCGATCTCTCAGATTCCAGCCTTTCCCAAAACCTCACCCGGCTCGACGACGCGGGATTCATCACCATCGAAAAGCGCCAATACGGTCGGCAGATGAGAACGTGGATCGCCAGCACGGAGGCCGGCAACCAAGCACTCGAACACAATCTGGCGATCCTGCGGGACATTGCTGGCAACGGTCCGGACCAAGAGTAGAAATTCCCCTACCTCCCGGGTCGCTGACACCTCCCAGGCGGCAGGACCATACTGGGAGGATGGGCAAGCTTCTTTCTTCCTGGCGACGGCAGCTCGTCGGCACGTTCAGCAACAACTCCGAGACCATCCCGGAATGGGAGCTGGAGCTCGCCAACGGGACTGATCCCGGCTACTACGGACCGGACTCCGCGGTGTGGGCGGTCCACGGATCCATGACCACGATCATCGCCGGCATCCGGGCCCTGCTCCTGCAGGCACTGCATCCGGGCGCGATGGCCGGCGTGCGGGACTTCTCCAACTACAAAGAAGACCCGCTCGGCCGATTGGCGGGCACCATCCGCTGGATCTTCACCGTCACCTACGGGGATACGACGGCGGCACGCAGCGCCTCGGACTGGGTGCTGCGGCTGCATGAACGGGTCCAGGGCACCTACGAAGACGCTTCCGGAACACTGCGGCCCTACTCTGCGAACGATCCCGAGCTAGCCCGCTGGGTCCACCTGGCCTTCACCGACGCGTTCCTCACCTCACACATCGAATTCGGCGGGCCGATCCCCGGCGGACCGGACCAGTACGTGGCCGAATGGGCCACCGCCGGTGAACTCATGCGCATTGAGGACCCGCCCCGGGACCTCGCTGGGTTGCGGAAGCAGATGGCCGCCTTCGACCCCGAGCTGCGCTCCAGCCCCACGGTCAAAGAAGTCGTGGGTTTCATCCGCCGCCCGCCCCTGCCAAAGAACCAGCTCATCGGCTACCGGGTCCTGTTCGCCGGCGCCGTCGCGTCCCTGGAACCAAGGCACCGCGAATTGCTGGGCTTGAAGGAGCCACGGCTGGGTCCGTTCAAACTTCCGGTGCACGGCCCGGTGAAACTGGTGCTCCGGGTTATCCGTTTTGGTCTCGGGAATATGGGACCGTCGGAACGCTCCGCCCGCGAGCGCATCGCCCGGCTGGCAGCCCAGCAGCGGGAGCATCAGCCGCGAGAGAGCCAGCCGTAGCGGAAACACACAGATGGATGCGGAACTGTCTTTCGGGCGTGGGGACTCCGGTGGAGCATGGAAGATATGTCACCAGCAAACAGCTCCCCCGCCCGCGCGTTCCGTGACCGCAGGAAAGGACCAAGGCGCTGGACCCTCTGGTCCCTGGTTATTGCCTTGATGCTCGCCGTCGGCGGCCTGGTTTCCTGTTCCGGCCCGAATTCGAATCCCTACGGCGCATCCACTACGGCGTCGACCAGTGCATCCGCCGCCACTTCCATACCGGCCGACCAGATGGACAAAGTGGCTCCCGCGGATGCCAGGACCCTCACCGACCCCGCAAACCCCCAAGCCACCCTGGTTCTCTTCACCGACTACCAATGCCCCTCCTGCGCCAAGGTGGACCCACTGATCCAACAGGCCCAAAACGACTACGGGGACCAAGTCCGTATCCTGGTTCGGAATTATCCCCTGCCCATCCATCAGAACGCCGAGCCGGCTGCCCGGGCGGCGGAAGCAGCCGCAGAGCAGGGCGCGTTGGAGGAGATGTCGGCCGCCCTCTTCGAACACCAGCAGGAATGGGCCACCGAGACTGCAGTGGACGACACCTTCGTCCAGTACGCCCAGGACCTGGGGCTGGACGTGGACAAGTTCCGCGCTGACTACTCCTCAGACGCCATCAAAGCCCGCGTGGCCCAGGACCTGCAGGACGCCCAGGACCTGCAGCTCAAGGGCACCCCCACGCTGATCCTCGACGGCCAGGTCTTGCAGCTGAACTCCACCGATTACAGTCAGCTCCAGGAACCGCTGGATAACGCGCTGAATACTGAGTCGGCCCCGGCCTACTGAGCAGGCGTGCGGCACAGACACGCGTACGGCTAAACCCGCCCGAACGCTACCACGCAGTTCTGCCCGCCGAACCCGAACGCGTTTGTGACCGCGTACCGCACGTTCTGCTCGCGGGCCGTGTTGGGCACATAGTCCAGATCGCACTCCGGATCCGGGGTGGCGTAGTTGATGGTCGGCGGAATGACGCCCTCGACGATCGACATGGCGCACAGCAGCGACGCCAAGGTTCCGGCCGCCCCGATCAGGTGCCCGGTCATCGATTTCGGCGCGGTCACCGCCAGCGACCCGGCCTGCTCGCCAAACACCGAGTGCAGCGCAAAGGTTTCGGTGCGGTCGTTGGCCTTGGTGGAGGTGCCGTGCGCGCACACCAGGTCCACGTCCGCCGGCTCCAGCCGGGATTGCGCCAGCGTCTTGGCAATCGCCCGGGCAGCGTACTTACCGCTCGGCTCCGGCGCCACGATGTGGAACGCGTCCGAGGTCATCGCCCCGCCCAGCACCTCGGCATATACCCGCGCCCCTCGCGCCCGGGCATGGCTGAGCGTCTCCATCGCGCACACCACCGCACCCTCGCCGAAGACGAACCCGTCGCGGTCGGCGTCGAACGGGCGGCTGGCCTCCTGCGGCACGTCGTTGTTCCGCGAGAGCCCGCGCATCGCCGTCAGGCCTGCGAACATCACGGGGGTGATGGCGGCGTCGGTTCCGCCGGCAACAACGACGTCGGCGTCCCCCGCCAGCAGCAGCCGCCGCGCCTCGAGCAGGGCGTGCGTTCCGCTGGCGCAGGCGAGCGCACTCGCGTTGACCGGTCCGTGCACGGCCAGGTCGATCGCGACCTCGCAGGCGGGCATGTTGGTCAGCGAGGAGGCCACAAAACTCGGACTGATCGGCCGGATCCCGCTGTGCTCGAACAATGTGGTGGCGTCCTGGATTTCCGGATACCCGGACACAGCACTGTTAATCACGACGGCGGCGTCGACCTCCTCCAGCGAGGCGCCCAGTCCGGCGTCGGCCACCGCTTCCCGCGCTGCGGCGACGGCCAGCTGCGATGCGCGGGAAGACCGGTTGATCCGTTTCACTGGCAGCCAGGCCGCCGGGTCGAAGCCCTTCACCTCGCCGGCGATCCGGGTGGGGAAGCCCGACGCGTCGAAGGCCGTGATCCGGTCGATCCCGCTCTTGCCCTCCTTGAGCGCCTCCCAGGTCAGCGGCCAGGACCCGCCCAGCGGCGTCTGCGCCCCCATACCGGTAATGACCACGCGCTCGGCGCTCATGCCGCGACCATCCTCACTCCACCGCCGCCGTTCGGGGACCGGCTTCAGGCGCACTGAAGTTCCCGGCCGCGAGGTCTCCCGCCGCGGTCTCGGCCAGTTTGAAATGCATCTTTTTGCCGGTCGCCGTCACCGGAACCTCATCGACAAACCGGTAGGCACGCGGGCGCTTGAAGTCCGCCAGGCCGGCATGCGCCAGACAGAATTCGTCCAGCGCATCTGCTGTGGCCGCATCGCTGCGGCGGATCACATAGGCCACCACCCGCTGGCCCCACTGCGGGTCCGGCACTCCCACCACCACGGCATCCAAGACCTCCGGGTGTTCGGCCAGGACGCCTTCCACCTGCACCGGGTGGATGTTCTCACCGCCGGAAATGATCATGTCGTCCTTCCGGCCCAGGATGGTGACGAACCCGTCCTCGTCCCAGGTCGCCATGTCCCCCGGGTACAG
This sequence comes from Arthrobacter sp., assembly GCF_031988865.1. Taxonomy (NCBI): domain Bacteria; kingdom Bacillati; phylum Actinomycetota; class Actinomycetes; order Micrococcales; family Micrococcaceae; genus Arthrobacter; species Arthrobacter sp. The sequence continues at coordinate 6,000 of NZ_DALZXY010000091.1, read as the reverse complement.
CCAGCCGTCGTGGAACTTCTCTTCCTCCACAGCAGGGAGGTTGACGTAGCTGTACCCGGCTTTCGGCGAGCGCATGATCATCTCGCCCGCCTCGGTTCCGTCCTGGGCGGCCAGCTCGTCCGGCCGGCCGCGCCGGCCCGGGAAGACCTTCACGACGGCGACGTCGTCGTCAGTGCAGGAGCGGCCCGCGGTGCCGGCCCGGGCGGGCAGGTCCTCCGGCCGCAGGAAGGTGTTCCAGAAGGCTTCCGTGGTGCCGTACCCGTTGAAGATCCGAGGCGTCAGGAGCTCCTGGTACCGCAGGGCCGCGGCCCGGTCCAGCGGTGCGCCCATGGTGACAATGCCCTTGAGCGTGCCCAAATCCCGCGGCTGCTTCTCCTGTTCCGCGGCGATCATTTCCAAAGTGGTTGGGGCGCCGATCAGGAACGTCAGGCCGTACTCTCCCACCCAGTCCAGCACGGTGCCCGGGTTGAAGCTGCGGAGCGGCACCACCCCGGCACCAATGTAAAAGGCCGGCGTCGGACCGCCGGAATGCAGCCCGCCGCGGTGGAACCACGGGGTCATATTCAGCGTGCGGTCGGTTGGGGACAGTGGGAAATGCATAATCACGTCGTGCGCACTCATTACTTCGGCGATCGAGGGCAGCGCCACGCCCTTGGGCATGCCCGTGGTGCCGGAGGTGTACAGCCGGGTGGTCTCCTCGAAGGTGGAGAAATCCGCCGGCAGCTCCGGAGGCGTCCCGTTTGCCCGTTCCAGCGCTTCGGTGAAGTCTTCCCAGCCGGTTGGCCAGCCATCCGGCCGGCCGCCGTCGGGCTCCCCCACCACCAGCGTCACCGGACGCACCCCCGCCAGTTCCAGTGCCTGCGCCGCGGCAGCCGCGCAGTCGGCGTCGGCAATAAACACTGTCGGTTCGCTGTCGCGGAGGATGTGCGCCGTCTCGCCCGGTGCCAGCCGGTAGTTGACCGGCACGCTGACGGCGCCGAGTCGGTGGGTGGCCAGGTAGAGCAGCGCGAATTCCACCCCGTTGAAGAGCTGGTACATCACCCGGTCCCCGCGGCCCACACCGCGTTCGGCCAGCAACGCGGCGCAGCGCTCGACGTCGGCGCCCAGTTCCGCGTAGGTCCATTGCCGTCCGGTCGGCGGGTCAATCAGGGCCACGGCACTCCCGTAGCGTGCGACATTGCGCCGGAAACCCGCACCGTAGGTCATTTGATGCTCGAAGTAGTCCTTGAACCGTCCGGCGTCGTATGGCATTGCAGCCAGTCCTTTCCTCAGGATCCCTGCGGGCGCTGCGGCCGCTCGGGAAGGGCAACGGGGTCAGTGGTTTCGCTGAAGAACGGCGGGGCGATGACGGACAACCCTCCGTCCACGGCCAGCGACTGGCCGGTGATGTACTCGGCTCCGGGTGAGAGCAGGAACTCGACGGCGGCGGCCATCTCATCCACGGTCCCGGGGCGCCGCTTGGGGATCCGGGAGATGACGCTGTCCATCGGGGCCATCCCCTCCATGGTGTAGAAGTACTCCAGTGAATCGGAATCGATCAGCCCGCCGTTGACCGCGTTGACGTTGATCCCGTAGCCGGCGAACTCCACGGCCATAAAGCGGACAAAGGACTCAACCGCGGCTTTGTAGGAGCCCAGCGCCGCGTAGGTCGGGAAGGCCCGCACGCTGCCGTAAGACGTCAGCGCGACGATCCTGCCGCCGTCGTCCATCAGTTTCACGGCCTCCTGGGACCCGATCACAAAAGGCCGAACGTTGACGGCGTAGGCGCGGTCCAGGTGGTGGGCCTTGAGATCGACCACCTTCTTGAAGGCAGCGGCAGCGGCGTTGTTCACGTAGAAGTCCAGCCGCCCGTACTCGGCCGCGGCAGCGTCGAAGAGCTTAATGATCTCTTCGGGGTTTTCGATGTCCGCCTGCACCGCCAGCCCGCCGCCGCCGAGCCGCTGCAACTCGGCCACCGTTTCCTTGGCGAGGTCCGCATTCTTCCGGTAGCCGACCACCACCTGGGCCCCCTGCGCAGCGAGGCGTTCAGCGATCCGGCGCCCGATGCCACGGGAGGCACCGGTGATGAGGGCGATCTTGCCGTCGTATTCCACGGGCAAACCTTCCGCACCGTGCACCGGCGCCAGCGTCTCGATTCGGGCCGCGGTCCCGGACGGGGCGTCCCGAGGCCGCGCGGAGCCGTTCGCGTGGCCGGAGCCGGCCTGCACGCATCGGACCCCCTTGGTCCGTAAATCCTCAACCCGCTGAATGCCTGCGTCAAGGGTGCTGGCGCTGGCCTGTGGTTTCACCTGCGCGTTAAAGCCAGCAAGCCCCGTCGTCCGGAATCCGGATGACGGGGCTTGCTTTGTGGCGGAGGATGGGGGATTTGAACCCCCGAGGGCGTTAACCCAACACGCGTTCCAGGCGTGCGCCATAGGCCGCTAGGCGAATCCTCCAGGCTTTTGCTCGTCAAGAGCAGATACAAGACTACCGGACAACGGCTCAATTACCGAATCGGCGCTTCATGCGCTGCCGGGCGGGGCCAGGCGCGCCCGCCCCCACCATTGCAGGGCACGATTGATCACCAGGATGGAGAGCCAGGACAGTTCCGCCGCGCTGGGGCTGATGAAGGCGATGGGAATCGAGAGCAGGAAAACTATCGGAGTTATCGGGGCGCGGACCCGGGCGTAGGCCAGCAGCCGCGGATCGACGTCGTCGCGAAACAGCCCACGCCGCCCGCAGTAAATCCACAGCCAGTAATTCACCGTTCCAATCAGCCCCAGCGCTCCCGCATAAATAACGACGCCGAGGGGCTGGTCATCGTGCAGGGCCAGCATGTCGGTGGCGTAGGCGAGCAGGGCGACGAAGAAGAGCAGCAGCAGGTTCAGCCGCTGAAGCCCGCCGGTGTAACCCTTCAGCAGCCTAAAGAGGCGGTGATGACTGAGCCAGTAGGCCCCGGCGACGGCGAAGGAGAGTGCGTAGGCGAAGAACTCCTGGCGCTGGTCCAGGATGGCATGACCCAGCTGGTCGGCGGGAACCTGGGGAACCTTGATGTCCACGGCCAGCAGTGTCATGGCGATCGCGAAGACCGCATCGCTGAAGAACATGGTGCGGTCGAGGTCCGGTCCGGAATCAAACCGGCGGCTAAAAGGGTCCTTCTTCTCTGGCACAGGTCCAGTGTGAGCTTCGGCTACCGAGCTGGCCACGGTGGGGCGCTTTACGGAGCCCGGCGCGGGACTGGAAGCTTTACGGAGCGTGGCGCGTGGCGTGTGGCGCGGGGCGCGTGGCGCGGGACTCGTGGCTGGAGGCTTAAACAGAGCCTGGCGCGTGGCGCGCGGCGCGTGGTGGAAGCTTTACGGAGCTCGGCGCGTGGCGCGTGACTGGAAGCTTAAACAGATAAGGACCCGTACGTCTTTGTACGAGTCCTCATCCTCAAAGAATGTCCGGCGGTGACCTACTCTCCCACACCCTCCCGGGTGCAGTACCATCGGCGCAGTGGGTCTTAGCTTCCGGGTTCGGAATGGGACCGGGCGTTTCCCCCACGCTATGACCGCCGTAACCCTTTATCCACGCTTTCGCGGGAAAACCAAGGTCACTAACCGCGGGCCTCTTCAGCTTCTCAGCTGTAGCGCCTGCGGCGGTGATGCTCATTAATCATAACGTAAGTTTCGGGCGGCTTTGACCACGGGCAGTGGCGGTGGGCCTGGCGCGGTTGTGGTGGCGGGCTTTGCTTCGCTTGGTAGAGCCGGCGGGTATCCGGAGCTGTCTCTGCGTGGCGAAACTCCTTGGACTAGACATCCGGTGCCAGACTGTTGGGCTTACGAGCCCGATTCGATTTCTGAGCGCTGCATTTCCATGTGCGGCAAGGAAAGGCCTTCCTGATGCCACCGACCGCCGGCCCCGGTAAAGCTGCAACTCCGCCCACCAGCCTGTGGCGGCACCACGACTTCCGTCAGCTCTGGGCCGGCGACACCGTCTCCGTCACCGGAATACAGCTGGTTTCCTTCGCGATGCCGCTCATGGCGGTGCAGCTGCTCCAGGCTGATGCCTTTCAGATGGGAATCCTGGCCGCACTGGAGTCTGCGGCTTTCCTGCTCATCAGCCTTCCCGCCGGGGCATGGGTGGACCGGATGCGCAAGAAGAGAGTGATCATCTTTGGTGACCTGCTCAGGGCTGCACTGTTGCTGACCCTCCCCGTCGCCTGGCTTCTCGATGCGCTCACGCTGCCCCACCTTTACGTCGTCGCTGCCCTTGTCGGTGTCGTCACGGTGTTTTTCGACGTCGCCAATCAGTCCTACTTGCCCCAGATTCTGGATGGCAGCCAGATCAGCGATGGAAACGGCAAGCTCCAGGCAAGCCAGCAAACCGCGATGGTCCTTGGCCCCACCGCAGCCTCCGCGCTGATCCGCTTCATCGGATCACCGCTAACAATCGCCGTGACCAGCGTGTGCATGGCCCTCTCCAGTCTTTTCGTCAGCCGCATCCGCCACCGTGAGGTCCCGGCCGACCCGCAGACGCGCAGGCCACTGGCCGTGGAGATCCGCGAAGGGCTTTCATTCGTGCTGAAGCATCCCCTCCTTCGAAGGATCGTTGCCTGCACGGGTCTCTTGAACTTCTCTACGTCCGCCACTTTTGCGCTGTTCGTGCTCTACACGCTGCGTACGCTTGGCCTGTCCGAGACGACCCTGGGCATCGTAATGTCGGTAACCTCTGCGGGCGGCATCCTCGGTGCGGTCACCGCCTCCCGCTTTCAACGCCTCGTCGGCGAGGGAAGGGCCATACCTCTCGCCTCAGGCCTGGCCGGTCTGGCCCTGCTGTCCACTCCCTTGGCCAGTTACCTCCCGGCCGCCCCCTGCCTGATGATCGGCGGCTTCATTACCTCCTGGGGCGTTGTCGTTTACAACATCACCCAGGGCAGCTTCCGTCAGCGGCTCTGCCCCAAACCTCTGCTCGGCCGCATGAATGCTTCGATTCGCTTCCTCGTCTGGGGGCCGATGCCCCTTGGCGCCCTGCTCGGCGGACTGCTTGGGAGCACCCTCGGAGTACTTCCCGCACTCTGGATCTTCGCCGCGATCGCCATACTGGCTTCCGTACCTGTCCTGGCTTCCCGGCTGATCACGATGCGCGATCTCCCTCTGGAACTGGACGCGCTGGCCGGGCCGTCGCCCGATGACTCGGCCACTGTGAAGGGCAAGTAGGGCGGTGGGGCGACTGGGCTGCGGGTCGGCTGGGTCGGCTGCTGGCGCGGGGCCTGCTGTTTGGCGGGAGCCGACTGTTTGGCGGGGCCGGCTGCATCCGCTCCCCTGAGAACATCGCTCCGATTGGGCCGGCAGGACTAGTCTCGGCTGGCCTCAAAGCCTGGAGCCAGGCTGAGTGCGCAGATATGGTGACCTCAGCCGCGTTTACCCCACCATATCTGCGCACCCAGCCGTGTTGAGGTCGCCATACCTGCGCACCCACCGTGTTGAGGTCGCCATACCTGCGCACCCGCCGAACGGAGCAGAGGGAAAAGGCTCCGGTTTGGGACATTGCGTACGTTTTGGGCTCCCGCTCCGGTCTGTGGTGGCAGCAATGTCCCAAACCGGAGCGAGTCTTTCTGGCCGGCGTGGTCCGTGCGGCGTTTTGAGCCGTCGAGACGAGGCCCGGCCGGCCGAACAGGTGTGGGCCTGGCTGGGTACGCAGGACTGGTGACCTAGTCCGTGTTTATCCCGCCATATCTGCGCACCCAGCGACCGGGGACCCGCCATATCTGCGCACCCAGCACGAAGCGAGCCGGGCAAGTGGTGAAGATCATCCCAGGGGTGGCGCCAGGTGGGACCGGTCAGAGCGGCCGGCACCCAGGCGCAAAAGCCGCAGCCACGTGAACACGCGCCGAGGACCGAAGTCCCTGCTAAACGAAGTACCGGTTAAACACGTCAGGCCCCGCACTGTGTGCGGGGCCTGAAACGGACCAGATGATCTGGCCTAAATATTGTCCGGCGGTGACCTACTCTCCCACACCCTCCCGGGTGCAGTACCATC
>NZ_DALZXY010000090.1:2447-14050 GCF_031988865.1 Arthrobacter sp. | reverse complement strand
CCGGACAATATTTGAGGTCACCCCGTGGGGGTGGCCGGGTTTCAGGCCCCGCACAATGTGCGGGGCCTGACTGCTTTAACACCCGGAGTTATGCCCGCGGGGTATAGGTGCTTCTCCGGTCGGCGCCTATGCCGCGCCTACAGTTGCTGATCCTTCCGAAGCGGAGACCCGTATGGCCGCGAAGACCACCGGCACACTGTCACCTGAAGAATTTGCTGCTGCCCAAGAGGAACTGGCGCTACTGCTGCCCTCCCTACTCCGGTCTGCCCGACCCAGCCCGCAGGAGCACCGGAACATTACCGGCCCCGCTACAACCGCCAGAGTACGTAGGCTTGTGACATGACTTCCTCCCTGTTTTCCCACGCCCCGGACCCTGAGCCTCAGCACGCCACCACCGCGGTGGCCGACATCGAGGAATCCTGCATTGTTCCCCGTGAAACGGAAGAGGCATTCAGCGGCTTCCATGAGTACCTGCATCTGTGGTGGCCGGAGGAGTTCAGCACCTTCGGCGAGGGGATGCATCCTGAGTTTGAAGGCGGGGCGTTGACCGAGACGAGCGTCGACGAGGAGAAAGACCTCTGGGCAACGGTGCGGGACATCCGTCCCGAAGAACTGCTGGCCTTGGACTGGTTCCTGGGGCACAGCAACAGCATCGCGACCAACGTTGAAGTGAAGTTCGAAGCAGCGGAGGACAGCACTGTCGTGACGGTGCTGCACTCGGGGTTCGGCAGGCTGCCGGATGGCCCGGATGTCCGCGAACGGCTCGCCAGCGAATGGCGCAACGTTCTGCAACGTTACGCGCGGTTCATGGGCGCCCGGTAGCCTTCTGGTATGACCACCGATGTTCTGCAGGACCTTGCGCTATCCATTTCCGGCATTACCGTAGAGACCGATCCGGACACTCTGGCCCGGTACGCAAAGGACCAGGGCCCGGTGGTGGAACTCATCAATCCGCTGGCGGTGGTCTGGGCGGAATCCGTGGAAGACGTACAGACTGTTCTGCGGTGGGCATCGCGCACTAACACTGCCGTTGTGCCGCGCGGCGCCGGGACCGGTGTCTCCGGGGGAGCCCATGCCACCCGAAACTGCATTGTCCTCAGCCTCGAGAAGATGAACCGGATCGTGGACATCCGGGCGGAGGACGAACTCGCCGTCGTCGAACCCGGCGTCATCAACGCTGACCTCAACGAGGCTGTGATGCCCCACGGCCTCATGTACGCGCCAGACCCGGCGAGCTACAAACTCTCAACGATTGGCGGCAACGTCGCCACCAACGCGGGCGGCCTTCGCTGCGCCAAGTACGGCGTCACTCGGGATTCAGTGCTGGCGCTGGACGTGGTGCTGGCGGATGGAACACTGATCCGAACGGGCCACGAAACCTTTAAAGGCGTGGCGGGATACGACCTCACCGGGCTGTTTACCGGTTCGGAGGGCACCCTCGGCATCGTTGTCGGCATCACGGTCCGGCTCCGCTACCTGCCCCGCGAGGTGCGGACCGTCGCGGCGTTTTTCCCCGACTTCCGTACTGCAGCCGCCGGGGTGCTCGCCGTCGGCGCGGCCAGGGTCCAGCCCGCAATCATGGAACTGCTCGACGGCGCCACGATGGCGGCGCTCGACGGCGCCCATGGATCCGACCTCGCCGCGCGCGGTGGCGCGTTGCTCCTGATCCAAACCGACGGCTTCGGGGCGGAAGCCGAAGCCGAAGCCGTGCGAACAGTCCTGTCCGGGCTCGGCGGGACCGTGAGTTCCGCCGGGTCCGCCGAAGCCGAACGCCTAGTGGAACTGCGCCGGCACAGCCGCGGGGACGACGTCGACCATGAACTCCGGGTGGGCGAAGACGTGGCCGTGCCCCGGTCCCAGTTGGTGCACTACGTGGCAGAGCTGGAGCGGATGGCGCAGGACCACCGCGTCCAGCTCAAAGTCGTGGCCCATGCCGGCGACGGCAATCTGCACCCGACGTTCTGGGTCAACACCGCAGAGGGAACCGACGGTGCCCGGCGGTTGGACGCAGCCTTGGACGAGTCCATTTCGGTCGCCCTGCGGATGGGCGGGACCATCACCGGCGAACACGGGGTGGGCCAGTTCAAGCTGCGCTGGCTGCCGCAGGAACAGCAGGCCGAAGTGCTTGAACTTCAGCGCCGGGTCAAAGCAGTGTTCGACCCGGCGGGAATCCTGAACCCGGGCAAGGCCGTCCCCGGCCTTTAGCCCCGGCCCGCCGGGCAGGTAAACCTAGGGAACCCGCATCCAGACTGTCCGGTTGGGGCGGAGCCGGGTGTGCTCCATGGCGCCCGGAGAGCTCTCGTGCAGGATTTCGAACTCCGGCAGTTCCACCGGCTCGGCACCCATGTTCATCACGACCAGCACGCCGTCGTTCACGAAGGCCACAACTCCCTCGGCGTCATGCTCGGGCCACCAGGAGAGCGAGCCATGGCCGAGGCCGAGTTCCTGCCGCAGCCTCAGCGCGGTCCTGTACATATGCAGCGTCGAATCCGGGTTGCGTTCCTGGATGTCCCTGGAGAGAGCGCCCCAAAGTCCGGGCTGCGGCAGCCAGCTCTTTCCGGAAGCGCTGAACCCGTACGACGGCGCATCCGCCACCCAGGGCAGCGGCACGCGGGAGCCGTCCCGGCCCACGCGCAATCCGTCCGTGCGGAGGAACGTCGGATCCTGCCGGTACTCGTGCGGAATCATGGTGTGGTCGGGCAGCCCGAGTTCCTCACCCTGGTAGAGGTAGACGCCGCCCGGCAGGCCCAGCATCAGCAGCGTCGCCGCGCGGGCCCGGGCCAGCCCGAGCACATGGTCCGGCTGCGCATCGCTGGGACCGATCCCGTCACCGCTGCGCAGTTCGTGTCCCTTCAGGCCAAAGCGGGAGACATGGCGCACGACGTCGTGGTTAGAGAGCACCCAGGTGGTGGGGGCACCGACTTTGTCGAACGCGTTCAGCGAGGATTCGATGATGTGGCGCAGCTCGGCCGCGTCCCAGGGGTGGTGGAGGTAGGCGAAGTTGAAGGCTTGGTGCATTTCGTCGGGGCGGACCCAATCGGTGAGCCGGTCCAGGGGATCGATGGTCGCTTCGGCGCAGAGCACCCGGTCGCCGTCGTACTCGTCCAGGATCGCCCGCCAGGACCGGAAGATCTCATGGATCCCGGACTGGCCGAACATCGGAGCCTCGTGACCGGGGAAACCGTCGATGGACGCTCCGTCGGCGCGGCCGCCCCAGTCCGGCAGCCCGGACTTCTTGATCAGGGCATGGGCCACGTCGACGCGGAACCCGCCGACGCCGCGGTCGAGCCAGAAGCGCAGGATGCGTTCGAACTCGTCCTGCACAGCGGGGTTATCCCAGTTGAAGTCGGGCTGGGTCGAGTCAAAGAGATGCAGATACCACTGCCCGGGGGTGCCGTCGGGATTGGTGGTGCGGGTCCACGCGGGTCCGCCGAAGTGGGACTGCCAGTTGTTCGGCGGGTTTTCGCCGTTTTCGCCGGTGCCGTCGCGGAAGATGAACATGTCCCGGGCCGGAGAGTTCTCCGGTGCGGCCAGGGCGGCCTGGAACAGGGCATGCTGATCAGAACAGTGGTTGGGGACCAGATCCACGATCACGCGGATCCCGTGCGCCGCAGCGGTGGCGACGAGGGAATCGAAATCGTCCAGGGTCCCAAAGATCGGATCCACAGAGCAGTAGTCGGCGACGTCGTAGCCGGCGTCTTTCTGCGGGGATTTGTAGAAAGGGGAGAGCCAGATCGCGTCGATATCCAGTTCGGCCAGGGCCGGGATTTCGGCGGTGATGCCGGGAAGGTCGCCGATTCCGTCCCCACGAAGATCGCGGAACGAGCGGGGGTAGATCTGGTAGATCACCGAGGAACGCCACCACTGTCGGTCACGTTCAGCGGAAGCCTCATGTACCGGCACCAGTTGAAGCTGCGCGGAGGTCGTTGAGCTATCGCGGAGGGCGTTGTCCATGGACGAAATCATCCTTTTCACGCTATTCAGTCTGCTTACATATTGCTTAACGCCAGGGCCCCGGCACATGTGCCGATATCCGGCGGTGATTGTTCACACAACCGGCGCTGCCCGGTGTGCCGCTGCGCTACCCGGTGTCCCGCGGCGCGGCCCTGGGTAGGCACCACTTAGGCAGAGAGGCCGCTGACTTGGGGCGGGACCCTGCGCACCCAGCTTAGCCGCAACCACACAAGATAGACTGACGGCGATCGCCGGAACAGACCGCAGCTGTTGGCCGGCCAGGAATCCAAAAACCAGCGCCCCAGGGGAGAACCATGCCAGAGAACCGCAACGACGACGCCGAACAGCCCGCCAGCGAGCCGACGGGTTCGGCTGTGCCGGATCAGCTGGCCAGCGAGACTCCGGAAGAGAGTGGGGCTCCGGCCAGCGAGACTCCCGCTGCCGATGCTTCCACCGCGGGCGGGGCTCCCACCCAGCCCCTTTACGGCCAGTACGGCCAGGCAGCCCCGGAACAGGGAGCCTTCGCCCAGCCGTCGGGCCACGGTCAGGGGACGGAAGCCCAAGGAACCTACGGCCAGGGCTCGGGCCAGGATACCTATGGCCAGGGCTCCTACGGCCAGGCTCCGCAGCAGCCCGCCTCCGGAGAGCCGCAGGCCCCTTACGGCCAGGCTCCGGGTTCGGATGCCTACGGCCAGGCGCCGCAGCAGCCCGCCTCCGGAGAGCCGCAGGCCCCTTACGGCCAGGCTCCACAGCAGCCGACCTACGGCCAGGCGCAGCAGCAGTCCCCGTACAGCCAGCAGCAGTCCCCATACGCCCAGGCCCCGGCCTATGGACAGCCGCAGCCGCCGTACGGAACGCCGAACTACGGCTACCCGGGCACCTACCAGCCCCCGGCGCAGAAGCCCGGCAAGGTCATGGGCCTGGTCGGCCTGGTTCTTTCCTGCCTCTTCTTCATCCCGTTCGCTTCGCTGGTCGGCCTGATCCTGAGCATTGTGGGCCTCGTCCAGTCCCGTAAAGCCAAAGTCAGCAATGGTCCGGCCCTGGCAGGCATCATCGTTGGTGCGGTGGTCTTCATCCTCACCCTGGCCGCCATGATCATGCTCTTTGCATTTGCGGCAGACATGACGATGTCATTTATGGACGTTTGTGCCGAAAACGGACCCGGCACGCACTACATAGACGGCATGACGTATGAGTGCTCTCCCATGGACTTCGAGCAGTCCCTGTAACAGGCAAGGCAGCGGCCGCCACGTAACGTTCCGGGAGGGTAAGTAGCTGGCAGAACGGACGATTATCTGGCCCAAAGCACAAAAGGCCGGGCCCACGGGCCCGGCCTTTTGTGCTTAAGCGGATTACTGCTGGCTCGGCGTGCCGCCGCCCTCCAGGATCCGCATGGTTTTGGTGTCCGGGTTGAGCAGGATCGCGGCTTCGTCCCGGCGGTGACGCAGTTCCGTGTCCAGATAGGACTGGACGGCTTCGGCGAGGCCCACGTTCCGGTCCTCCTTCTGGGAGAGATACCAGCGGTGTTCCAGGACTTCGTGAACCACCTCCGCCTGTTCCAGTTTGCTGCCCAGCTCACGCGGCACGGACTTTACGATGGGTTCGAACACCTGGGTAACCCAGAGATGCGCGCTGAGCTCTTCATCCATGTCCGGGTGGTTGTCCGTGCGGTAGGAATCCAGGTCGTTCAGCAGCCGGCGGGCCTGGTTCTCCTGCGCGTCGAGGCCGGTCAGGCGGAGCAGACGGCGCTGGTGATGGCCGGCGTCGACGACCTTGGGCTGCAGCTGGACCTGCGAGCCGTCCGGGGTGGTGCGGATGGTGAGTTCGTCGACGTCGAATCCCAACTCGTTCAGACGGCGAATCCGGGCGTTGACACGCCAGCGTTCCCCGAGTTCGAAGGATTCCTGCTCGGTGAGCTCGGCCCACAGATTCCGGTAGCTGTCCATGATGCGCTCGCTGGTGGCGAGCGGGTCAACGCTCTCCTCTATCAGCCCGCCTTCGGCCAGGTCCATGAGTTCACCCGCGATGTTGACCCGGGCTATTTCAAGGTCGTACTCGCGCTGCCCGGTTGAGAGTTCGGGGTAGAGTTCCCCGGTTTCTGCATCGACGAGGTACGCAGCGAAGGCGCCGGCGTCGCGGCGGAACAGCGTGTTGGAGAGCGAGACGTCGCCCCAGTAGAAACCGGCGAGGTGCAGGCGGACCAGCAGCAGGGCCTGGGCATCGATCAACCGGGTGAGCGTCACTTCGCGCAGCGTCTGCGAAAAGACAGCGCGGTAGGGCAGGGAGAAGCGCAGGTGCCGGGTGACCAGTACCGGGGCGAGTTCCTCGCCGTCTTTATCCATGCGGCCGGTAATAACGGCCACCGGGGCAACACACGGGATGTTGAGCCGCCGGAGCTTGCGGAGCATGTCGTACTCCTGCCGGGCCAGGCGCTCGCTGGTTTCCTTGATGGCGACGAGGGAGTCGCCGAGTTTGGCGAACCGGACAACGTGCCTCGAGATGCCGCGGGGCAGCGCAGCGAGGTTTTCCTTGGGCCAGTCCTCCAGCGGGATGCCCCAGGGTAAATCGAGCAGGGCCGGGTCCATGGAGGCGGCGGTGATATGCAGGGAGCCCAGGGGAGCCTGGGTGGCTTCGGCGTGGCTCCGGGGCATCTTTTCGGGCTGCTCTCGATCCGTGGGTTCATCGCGCCAGTTGGCGTGGGCAGCGTCAGTCATGGGCGAAATGCCTTCTGTGGACTCTGTAGTGCGGGCTTTAAACGAGTGCGGTGACCTCTCCCAGCAGTCTAGTTCAGGGGAAAGACCACCGCACTTGTCTTCAGTCGTTGGAGTTACGCCTCGTCAGCAAGTCGCAATCCGGTGCTGGTGTCAAAGAGGTGCACATGGCCAGGTTTCGGCCGGACGTAGAGTGTCTCGCCCTTGGCCGGGGGTTTCCGGGCATCGACCCGGGCCGTGATCTCGTGCTCCTGGCCGTCCAGGAACGTATGGCCGTAAACAAAGGCGTCCGCCCCGAGTTCCTCGACGACGTCCACCTCCACCTTCAGGCCTTCGCCGCTGGCAGCGGTTTCCATGTCCTCCGGGCGTACCCCGAAGGTGACCGTGTTGCCGGCAGCCGCATCGAGGATGCTCTTGGGCACCGGGTAGACCGTTCCGCCGAAGCTGACCCCTCCCTCGGTGACCGGCAGTTCGAGCAGGTTCATGGCGGGCGAGCCCATAAAACCGGCGACGAAAACGTTCATCGGCTTGTCATAGAGGTTTCGCGGGGTGTCCACCTGCTGCAGCAGGCCGTCCTTGAGCACTGCCACCCGGTCACCCATGGTCATGGCTTCGACCTGGTCGTGGGTGACGTACACGGTTGTGACGCCGAGGCGGCGGGTCAGCGAGGCGATCTGGGTGCGGGTCTGGACCCGCAGCTTGGCGTCCAGGTTGGAAAGCGGCTCATCCATCAGGAAAACCTGCGGGTTGCGCACAATTGCCCGTCCCATGGCCACCCGCTGGCGCTGCCCGCCGGAGAGGGCCTTGGGCTTGCGGTCCAGGTAGTCCTCAAGGTCCAGCAGCTTCGCGGCCTCGCGGACACGGTCCATCCGCTCTTCCTTGGGCACGCCCGCGATTTTCAGGGCGAAGCCCATGTTGTCAGCGACGGACATGTGGGGGTACAACGCGTAGTTCTGGAAGACCATGGCGATGTCACGGTCCTTGGGTGGAACATCGGTGACGTCGCGGTCGCCGATGAGGATGCGCCCGGAATCGACGTCTTCCAAGCCGGCCAGCATGCGCAGCGAGGTGGATTTGCCGCAGCCGGAGGGGCCTACGAGCACCAGGAATTCGCCGTCGGCGATTTCGAGGCTGAGGTTATCGACTGCGGGGCGTTCAGTGCCCGGGTACAGTCGGGTAGCTTGGTCAAACGTTACCGTTGCCATGGTGTTTCCCTTCACGGGCAGGTACGTGCCCGACGATCCGTTGTGAATGGGTGCTATTCAGTTCTAAAAATGCGTGATGGGCGCCACTTGGCGCTCACTGCCGCCAAGTATGCCATGCCTGTCCAGAGGCCAGGAACAGTCCCGGTGACCGGGAGGTTAATTTTCGACGGCGGCCTGCCGCAGCTGGAGAAGATGCGCCAGCACTTCGGCAAAGCCCTCCGGCGATTCCACCCGGAAACCGGCGGCGGTGCTGCCCGGTCCAACTTTGATGCCCACGTCGCCGGGCTCCAGGACGGCGAACCCCTGTTCGTCCGTGACATCGTCGCCGGCAAAGAGCACCGCCGTCGCACCTGTCAGTTCCCGCAGCGCGCGGATTCCCTCACCCTTGTTGGCGTGGACTACGGATGCCTCGAGCACCCGCTTGCCGTCGGTGACCTGGACGCCGTCGAGCTCGCCCAGCCGGGTGCGCGCGGCATCGACAGCGGCGGACGCGACGTCATCGGAGGCGCTGCGGGTATGCAGGACGACGCCGGCGGGCTTGTCCTCGATCCGGCAACCGGGAGCGGACTCCACCACCGAGGCGACAGCGTGCCGGGCACGGGCCAGCAGCTGAGTCTGCTCGGGCGTGAGGTGCAGAGGTTCGGCGTTGGGACCGGTCCATGTCTCCGCACCGTGGCTTCCCACCAGCAGGGTTTCCGGCTCGGGGGTGGCAGCGTGGCGCAGGCTCGCCAGAGCACGTCCCGAAATGAGGGCGGTGGCGGTGTGCGGCACGGCGGCCAGGTCACGGAGAGCGGCGGCCGCTTCCGGCAGCGGGCGGGCGGCCTCGGCGCGTTCCACAAGCGGAGCCATCACGCCGTCGAAGTCCACGGCCACCAGCAGCTCATCGGCCGTGGCCAGCGTCGCCAGGGCGGTGCGGAGCTCCATGGGAATCACTGCTGATCTCCTTCCATGCGCAAGGCGCTGAGGAAATTCTGGGACCAGCGTTCGACGTCGTTCTGCAGGACCTGGCGGCGCATCAGGCGCATCCGGCGCTGGGCCTCACGCGGCGGCATGTTCACGGCGGTGACGATCGCTTCCTTCAGCCGGTCAATGTCATGCGGATTGACCAAAACGGCCTGCCGCAGCTGGTCCGCGGCACCCGCGAATTCGCTGAGCACCAGGGCGCCCGTGTTCTCCGTGCGAGCCGCAACATACTCCTTGGCGACCAGGTTCATGCCGTCCCGCAGGGCGGTCACCAGCATGACGTCGGAGGCGAGGTAGAGGGCAACCATTTCCTCCACGGGATAGGAATGGTGCAGATAGCGGATGGCGGTGTTGCTCATCGTGTCGTAGGTGCCGTTGATCCGCCCAACGGTTCCTTCCACCTCTTCGCGGAGCAGCCGGTATTGTTCCACGCGCTCGCGGCTTGGGCTGGCCACCTGGATCAGGGCGGCGTCGTCCACGCTGATCAGGCCGTCTTCGAGGAGTTCACCGTAAGCCTTGAGCCGGTGGCTGATGCCCTTGGTGTAGTCCAGGCGGTCGACGCCGAGCAGGATCACCTTGGGGTTGCCGAGTTCGCGGCGGATCTGCTTCGAGCGTTCGATGACGTCCTCGCGCTTGGCGAGCTCAGTGATCCGGTCAACATCGATGGAAATGGGGAAGGCCTCGGCGCGCGAGACGTAGGATTCGCCGTCCCCGCCGGTCACATGCACCTGCTGCTGGCGGACCGAGTGTCCGGCGAACCGGCGGACGCAACGCAGGAAGTTCGAGGTGTCGCTGGGCCGCTGGAAGCCGATCAGGTCCGCGCCAAGCAGCCCGGCGATGATGTCCTTGCGCCACGGCAACTGCGCGAAGATTTCCAGCGGCGGGAACGGAATGTGGTTGAAGAACCCGATTTTCAGGTCCGGGCGGGCCTTGCGCAGCAGTTGCGGCACCAGCTGGAGCTGGTAGTCCTGCACCCAGACAGTGGCGCCCTCAGCCGCCACTTCCGCGGCAGCTTCCGCGAAGCGGCGGTTCACGGTGCGGTAAGAGTCCCACCAGGTCCGGTGAAACTCCGGAGGGGCAATGACATCGTGGTAGAGCGGCCAAAGCGTCGAATTGGAGAAACCTTCGTAGTAGAGCTCCACCTCGGAGGCACTCAACGGCACCGGGCGCAGATGCATGTTGTCATGATCGAACGGTTCCAGAGGTTCGTCCGGAGCCCCGTGCCAGCCGACCCAGGCGCCGTCAGCCTTCTCCATCACCGGAGCCAGCGCCGTGACCAGCCCGCCGGGGGAGCGGCGCCAGGAGTCGCCGTCGGCGTCCGAAACCCGATCCACGGGCAGCCGGTTGGAGACCACAATGAAGTCGTAATCGCCGTACCCGTCCGTTGAAATCTCTGCGTTCGATTCCGCGGCAACAGCGTTCACCTTGTGCACTCCTAAGTTGACTTGTTTGTTTGCCACTCTATCCAACCGGGGAACCTTTGTACCCTCCCGGGCCGTTGTGGTTGGGGTGCGGGGATATCGTTGTCCCTAAAGATTGTGTTGGTTGTGCCGCCATGACCGCGGCCGTTTGAGAGACATGAGGAACTATGAGCGATCGAAACCCCAAGCCGACCAAGGCTGACCGCCAGGCCGCAGCGCGTGAAAAGGCGCGCGCCCTACGCGAGGCGCAGCTGAAGAAGGAACGCCGCAACAAGCTCCTGACACGCTGGGGCATTGTGGTCGGGGTCGTCGCCGTCCTCGTCATCGTGGCGGTGATCGTTATCAACAGCGTCCGCGGCGGAATTCCGGAAGCGGGTCCGGCGCCGGCCAACGCCAATGTGAACGGTGGCATCACCCTCACCTCCACGTCGGAGCTGAAGCCGACTGAGCCGTTTGAGGTGGACGTCAATAACCTGCCCGAGGCAACCACCACCAATGCGGCAGGTGAGACCGTGCCTGCCGGAGTTGAGGCTGCGGCACCGGGAGAGCCAGTGCAGATCGTGGAATACGTGGACGTCAACTGCGTGCACTGTGCCGACTTCGCCTCCACCCACGCTGACCAGATTGCATCCTGGCTCGACGCCGGCGAGGTCACGTATGAATACCGCACGGTCGCTTACCTGGACCGCGGTTCACCCACCAATTACTCTTCCCGCGGCGCCAACGCCGCCGCCTGCGTTGCCGATTCCAGCCCCGAGTCCTTCTGGGGCTTTATGAAGGCGATCTTCGCGCAGTACCCCAACGGTGAGATCGACAACGCTGCGATGGTGGACATGGCCGAGTCCGCGGGCGCCACCGATGTCAAGGACTGCATCACCAACGACGGTTTCCGTCCCTACGTGCAGTACACCGATTCCCTGGCCCGCGCGGCCGAGGTCAGCGGTACGCCGACGGTCTACATCAATGGCGCCGAGGGTGACCTGAACGCTTTCGTTGAAACCGTCCAGGCTGCAATCGACGCCAACAAGGCCGAGGCTGCTGCCTAGCCACTGCTTCGCACCAGGCCCCGCCGGGGACGGAACTGAATGTGGTTTCGCTCCGGCGGGTGCTCTGGGCTAATCTTGTCTAGCGCTGTTTTGTCGGTTATGTACGACGACGGCGCGGGGCCGGTTTCCCGGCCTCTGCCTCCTTAGCTCAGTTGGCCAGAGCACCTGTCTTGTAAACAGGGGGTCGCCGGTTCGAATCCGGCAGGGGGCTCCACAGCACAACACGAAACCCCTCCTGATCAGGCCTAACGCCGAACAGGAGGGGTTTTTCATGGGCTGCGGCTTCGGGGAAGCCGACCATCA
>NZ_DALZXY010000090.1:0-2437 GCF_031988865.1 Arthrobacter sp. | reverse complement strand
GGGAGGGGTTTTCTCATGCCGCGATTAAGGCCCGCTGCACGCTTGCGTCACGCGTTCCCGCTCTAGGTAGCCTCCTGTGGCAAATGAGGTCACACCAGTCACTTCAGGCAGCAAACAGTGGGAACCCGTGCTCAACGCCCGTGAGTACCGCCTGTGTTCAGGCGGTCGGACGCAAGGGCCGTAGCTTGACGATCTATCGATTACCGATAGATACTGAAGGCACGCACCCGGCAGAGGAGACCGCCATGGGAAAACCGACCATCCTTGTCCTGCGCATCCTGATGGCTGCAGTGCTGGCAGGAACCTTGTTCGTCCAGGCCGTGATGGTACCGCTGCTGGGTGTTGACCTCAGTGAGGCGGGTCCGGGCCTTGCCGCCATCCGCGTGCCGGTGCTCGTCGTTGTGCTCCTGGGGATCCTGACTTTCCAGGTCACCCTCATCGGCGTCTGGAGGCTCCTCACGATGGTCCGGAAGGGGACAGTGTTCTCGGCAGGGGCTTTCCGCTGGGTGGACATCATCATCGGTGCGGTCGCTGCTGCTGCTGTCCTGATGGTTGCGCTGGGGTTCCTCCTGGCTCCCGGGGAGGCCGTGGCTCCCGGAATCGTCCTGCTGGTTGGCGGGATAGCGGTGGCGATCGCCGGCGTCGCACTCGTCGTCGTCGTGATGCGTGCCCTGCTCGCACAAGCGGTAGCCACCGATGCTGCGGCAAAGGACCTGCGCAGCCAGCTCGACGAGGTGATCTAGTGCCGATCATTGTGGACATCGATGTGATGCTCGCCCGCCGCAAGATGCCCGTCGGTGTCCTGGCCGAGCGGATCGGGATCACTCCAGCCAACCTCGCCGTGCTTAAGAACGGGCGGGCCAAGGCGGTCCGGTTCACCACCCTGGCCGCGTTGTGCGAGGTGCTGGACTGCCAGCCCGGAGACCTGTTGCACTGGGTTCCGGACGAGGGCGAGGAAGCGCACGACGCCGGGGCTGCCGCCGGCATCACCGCCACTTAGACCGGCTTACTGAGGCGCTGCCGCCCGCCGGGAAACCCGGCTGCGGACGGCAGCCGCGGCGCACCCCACGATCACCACCGCTCCCAGCCCGTTCGCCAGTGTGAAGTCCTCGCCGAGTAGGAGGGCGGCCCAAGCCAGGGTGAGGAAGGGCTGCACCAGTTGGATCTGGGAAATCGCGGAAATGGGTCCGATACCCAATCCGCGGTACCAGGCGAAAAAGCCCAGGAACATACTGATGACGGCCAGGTATCCGAACGCCAGCCACGCTGCAGGGGAGGCCTCAGGGACTCCGGCGGACAGCCCCATGCCCGTGGGAATCAGCATGGCCGGAAGTGCCAGCACCAGGGCCCAGCAGATGGTCTGCCACGCCCCGAGCTCCCTGGCCAGCAGGCCGCCTTCGGCATAACCGAAGGCGGCAAGGACGACGGCGCCGAGCAGAAGAAGGTCGCCCGCGCCCAGCCCGCTGAATCCTCCGGCATCGAGCAGGACAAACCCCACGGCAGCACAGGCGCCGGCCAAGGAGGCGGCCCAGAACCGCACGGATGGGCGCTCCCCGGCGCGGAGCACGGCGGCAACTGCGGTGGCAGCGGGAAGCAGGCCAATTACCACCGCCCCGTGGGAGGCCGGGACGGACTGCAGGGCGAAGGAGGTTAGCAGCGGAAACCCCGCGACCACCCCCGCCGCGACGATGCTCAGGCGCCACCACTGTGCCGCTTTGGGGAGGCGGGAGCGGGTCAGGGCAAGCACCGCTGCCGCGAGGACTGCGGCTACGACCGCCCGTCCGCCGCCGACCAGCCACGGGTCCAGGTCCTCCACCGCAACACGGGTGAACGGCAGCGTAAAGGAGAAGGCCAGAACGCCAAGGAAGCCAAAAAGCGGCCCCTGGGGAATACTGCCGCCCGGCCGGGTTCTGCGCCTGGATAGCGGTGGCAAAAGAAGTGGAGTAGCGCTATTGTTAGTCTTCACTATTTAGAGTAGCAATATGCGGGTCTGGTGAAAATACCCACCCGAACAAAAGGCGGTAGACCGTGGAAGTGGATGCAGGGCCGAAGTCTCCGGCTGGGCTGGAGGCCGAGCTGCGCCTGTTCGCCGGTTCGCACCCCGCGGGCAGCAGGCTGCCTACAACGCGTGAACTCGTCACGCGTCACTCCGTCAGCCCGGTGACCGTCCAGCGCGTGATCCGGAAGCTGGCTTCCGAGGGCAGGGTGGAAACACGGCCCGGAGCGGGTAACTTCGTGGCCCGCCGCACCGCGGTGCGGCACGCCGATTTTTCCTGGCAGACGACGGCGCTGGGGCCTGCCCGCATGCCGCCCAATCCCGTCGGTGCCACCATGCAGGAGACGCCTGCCGGTGCCATTGCCCTGCACAGCGGCTATCCGATGGAAGAGCTGCTGCCGGCACGGCTGGTCCGCGCAGCCGTGGGCCGGGCCGCCCGCG
>NZ_DALZXY010000089.1:0-14250 GCF_031988865.1 Arthrobacter sp. | reverse complement strand
GGGCCTCTCCGTCGCCGACGCCGCCGGCCCCGACAGCCCCGACAGCCCCAGCTGCCCCGGCTGCCCCGGCATAGCCGCCCTGCTCCAGGTCGGTCACCCGGGCCAGCATGCCGGTGGACGCCACGGTGTTGCCGAGCATCCGGACCAGCTGCTCCTGCACCAGCTGGAATCCGGCCAGCGGCCGGCCGAACTGCCGGCGTTCGACGGCGTAGGCGCGGGCGACGTCGAACGCCGCCAACTGCTGTCCCACCGCCTGCCAACCAACCATGATCCGGGATCCGCGCAGAAGCTGCTTGGTGTCCTCGAAGCTGTTGATCCCGGCCAGCCGGTCAGCCTCGCTGACGCGGACATCAGTCAGTTCGATGTCCGCGTTCTGCACGGTACGCAACGCCGTTTTGTGCTCGATCCGGGTGCGCTTAATCCCGGGCAGGTTCGCATCCAACAGGAATCCGCGGACGTTTCCGCTGGCGGGTTCACGGGCCCAGAGCAGCATCCAGTCGCAAAACGTCCCGTTGCCGATCCAGCGTTTGGTCCCGTTCAGGATCCAGGCATCGCCGTCGCGCACCGCGGTGGTGGCCATGCCGCCGGCCACATCCGAACCGTGATCCGGCTCGGTCAGCGCAAAGGCACCGGTGATCCGCAGGGCCTGCGCGTCCGCGAGGAGCCGTTCCTTCTGCCGCTCGGAGCCGAAGGCGTGCAGCCCTTCCACAAAGAGGTCGTGGTGGACCATAAAGAACGTGGCGATCGAGGTGTCCGCCCGGGTCATTTCGGCGATCACCAGACCGGCGAACAGCGGACTGTAGCCGCGCTGCACCGGCGTGGAGAGTTCCAGGCCGGCGAGCCCGGGCAGCAACTCGGTGGGGAAATGTTCCTCATTCCACCAGCGGACGGCGTGCGGAGTGACCTCTGCCGCCAGGAAGGCGCGCAGCTGCGCCAGCTTGGCCGCCTCTTCGGCGCTGAGGAGCTGTTCGAAGGAGAAGAAATCGGCGTCCGGGAGCATGGGCACCCCTTATTTCGGTCCCATCCGGATGGCACCGTCCAGCCGGATGGTTTCCCCGTTGAGCATGGGGTTCGCGATGATGTGGCTGACCAGGGACGCGTACTCGTCGGGTTTGCCCAGGCGGGAGGGGTGCGGGATCTGCGCCGCGAGCGAATCCTGCGCGTCCTGCGGCAGCCCGGCCATCATTGGCGTCTCGAAGATGCCGGGGGCGATGGTCATCACACGGATCTGATGCCTCGCGAGTTCCCGCGCCAGCGGCAGCGTCATGGCAGCGACACCGCCCTTGGAGGCGGAATAGGCGGGCTGGCCGATCTGCCCGTCAAACGCCGCGACGGATGCGGTGTTCACGATGACGCCGCGCTCTGAGGTGCCGCCGTCGTCCGTGACCGGGTCGGTCTCGGCCATGGCGGCCGCGGCCAGCCGGGTCACGTTGAACGTACCGATGAGGTTCACCTGGATGACCCGGGCGAAGTCCTCCAGCGGGAGGACCCCGTTCCGGCCCAGGACCTTGCCCGGCGTCCCGATTCCGGCGCAGTTGACCGCCACCCGCAGCGGTGCCGCAGCCATGGCGGCCTCCACCGCGCCCTGCATCTGCGTGGAGTCCGTGACGTCGCCCGGGACAAAGTGCGCGTTGCCTCCCAGCTCTCCGGCATATGCCAGGCCGCCGGACTGCGGGAGGTCCACCAGCACCACTTCGGCACCGGCATCGATCAGGCGGCGGACGGTGGCCCGTCCAAGCCCCGATGCTGCTCCCGTGACAATGGCCGAAGCGCCGGATAACTGCATCTGTCCTCCTGGAGTCCTGGGTACGCGGTGCGCGCACGGTTCCACGAGCCTACTGTGACGGGGAGCACGCCGCATCCCGGAGGTGGGGTATCCGATGCCGGCAAACAGTGACGGCAGCAGGCCGCCGGGTCTAGGGTGGTTCGCATGCCTGCCGCACAGACTGTCCGCAACGCCGAGCTGCGTGCCGATACGGCAGCCCAGTCCGTCACCGCCGCATTCGGCGGCCGCCTGTTCGGCATTCCAGGCACGCATCTGGGTGCAATCCGAGCCCCGTCTCCCCTGCCCCGGGGCGCCGGCACGTGGCACTACTGGTGGCAGGCGCACTACGTTGACGTGCTGGTGGATACTGGCCTGCGCACCCGCCTCCCCTTGGCCGGAGAGGACCCGATCCGGCTGGCGGATACACTCATCCGCACCATCCGCCTCCGCAACGGCGGGCGCAGCACCAACAGCTTCTACGACGACATGGCCTGGCTGGCCCTGGCTGCCCTGCGGCTGGACTCCCTCCCCGGCCCTCCCCGAGGTTCGAAGCCGCGGCACCAGCACCTGCGGGAAACGCTGGGCTCGGCGCTGCGTTCAGCCCACACCCCCGATTTCGGCGGCGGCCTCTACTGGAACCGCAGCAGGACGTTTAAGAACACTCCGGCAACTGCCCCGGCCGCCCTTTATTTCGCCCGCGGCGGGGAGCGGGAGCGCGCCCAAGCACTTGTCGACTGGCTCAATGAGGTCCTGCTGGATCCGGCCACCGGCCTCTACTTCGACGGCGTGCGGATGGCCGGCGGACAGCCGCTGGTGGAAACCACGCATTACACCTACAACCAGGGCCCCGTCCTGGGCGCGCTCCTGGAGCTGGGCGGTTCGGCCAACCTTGACCGTGCCGCGGAGCTGGTCCGGGCAACGGCTGCGCATTTGGTGTACGACGACGACGGCGGCACCCCGCACCCGCCCGGCACCCCGGAAATTGGGCCCGACGACGGCGCCGCGGAGGTTGGGGCCGACGGCGGCACCCCGCTCCCGCCCGGCATCCCGGAAATTGGGCCCGACGACGGCGCCGCGCTGCCCAGCACCCCGCACCATACAGCCCAGGACACGCAGCTGCGGGGAACCCCCATGCAGCCCGATACCCCCATGCAGCCCGGCACGCCACTGCTTCGCACCCATGGCAGTGGTGACGGCGGACTCTTCACCGGCATCCTCTGCCGCTATCTCGCCGAGGCCGCTGCGGCACCCACCCTGGACCGGCAGACCCGGCAGCTCGCGGGCGGGCTGGTCACTGAGCTGGCGGACCGCCTGTGGAAAGGCCGGGCGACCAGGAACAATCTCGCGCTCTTCTCCCCTGACCCGCGCAAAACCGCTGACGAGACCTATCCGGCGGGGACCGGCGTCGAACTTTCCACCCAGCTCCAGGCCTGGATGGTGCTGGAAGCCTCAGTGCGGGTGGCCCGGCTCGATGGCGGGTTCCAGGACGAAGCACCGTAAAAGCTACCCCTCGGGAGAACTGCCCCGCGGTTCAGGCCGCCAGGAGCGGGAGCTGCCCGCTGGCAGCACGGGTCAGGCCGCCTTCAGCGGATGCTGCGATGCAGCGGCGTGCGCGTCGAGGTCCGCGAGCGTGAGCAGGTGCTGGGGATGCTCGGGCAATGGGAAAGACCGATGCACTGCCAGGTTCCGGTCCACGTGCAGCACCTCACCGGCGTCAAGCAGGCGCCAGTTGGGGTGCTCATCCATCCGCTCGGTGGCCACCAGAAACACGGGGTTCCGGTTCTGTTCCAGTTCCTCGCTCTTCACGCTGATGCGGCTGGTCTGCTTACTGTGATGGGGGGATTCAGCGCCTTCCTGCAGGACATACAGGGGATGTGTGTCGGGGTAGCGGACCGCCCACAGATCCGTCGTCGTCGTCAGCACCAGGTTCACCGCGTACAGGCGCAGGTTCTGCGCAATCCAAGTCACGGCTTCAGCGATCGCCGCACCCACGTCGCCGCCGTTCTGCCGGGCAATCCCCGTGATCAGGGCAAAAACGCGTTCGCTGTCCGTTTCCCCTTTCACCAGGTCCATCACCTCGAGCTTCCGCAGCCGGTCGTCAAGTTTATCCAGGTCCTGCACCACTCCGTTGTGGGCCAGTAAACGGTCATCCTGCAGGAACGGGTGAGTGTTCACCAGTGTGTCTTCCCCGTTACTGGCATAACGGACATGCGCGATGAACGTGGTGCCTCTCAGCTTTCGCGCATCAGCAGCATAGGCGCGGTCTTCGTAGGCGGCGATCGGAGCCTTATCCACGACAGCCTTGCC
This sequence comes from Arthrobacter sp., assembly GCF_031988865.1. Classification (NCBI taxonomy): domain Bacteria; kingdom Bacillati; phylum Actinomycetota; class Actinomycetes; order Micrococcales; family Micrococcaceae; genus Arthrobacter; species Arthrobacter sp. The sequence continues at coordinate 10,178 of NZ_DALZXY010000089.1, read as the reverse complement.
ATCCGCGTCAAATACCCCGAGGCCGAAGCCGTCCGCCATGCGGTGGCTCTGTGCCGCAAGACTGTCGGGCGCGGTGAGGAGCCAGAACGTTGCACTGACGGGGGTGGGACCTGCGTGCATTCCGAAAAGCCGGCACATAATGGACTCCTAGTCGGGAAACTGCTTCTGCGGATAGAAAGTCTCACGCCGGCTGAGCATGTCCACGAACCCGGCGATGTTGCGTTCCCGTGCGGCCTGCGTCTTCAGCCGTCCCAGCCGGAACGCCATGGCAAAGCGGTTCTGCGATGACAGGACATCGAACATTTCCTGGGCCCGTGGGTCGGCACCTATGGCGTCCAGCAGGTCCTGCGGCATCGCGGTGGTCGCAGGGCCCGCGTAGGCGGCGTCCCAGCGCCCGTCCGCCTTGGCGGATTCGACGGCGTCGCGTCCGGACGGGTGCATCCGGCCTGCCGCCTCCAGCCTGCCAATATGCCCCACATTCCGCAGCGACCAGATACTGCGGGGCCCGCGCCTGGTGTAGCGCTGAAGGTAGGTTTCCTCGTCCCGGCGTGCTGCCTGCCCGTCGATCCAGCCGAAGCACAGTGCCTCGTCAAGGGCGCTCTGCCGGGTGAGGGCGGTCACGTTGCCACCCTGCTTCCCTACGACGAGCCAGACCCCGGAAGAGAGCAGATGATGCTCCTCCAGCCAGCCCCGCCACGCTGCTGCGTCGGGGAGCAGCAGTTCCGGAAGCTCGGTCTTCATGCGCCTAATCCTAGGCCCCGCCGCTACCGGCTGAAAGGTTAGGGAACAGTTCAGCCCTTGGCCGAAGCGGAGCGCGTCGAATGACTCACGCTCCGGCTTGCGGTAGAACACTCCTATGAACGTACGCACTCCTGATCCGTATCCCGGCTGGCTCTCGGAAGAGGACCTGCACGAAGCCAGGCAGCGCCTTCCGATGGTTTATGTGGAGGCCGTACCGGTCCGGTGCGATCCGCTGGGGTACGTCACCGAGGTGGGGCTGCTGCTGCAGGCGACCCCGGAAGGCCATATGGTCCGCACCTTCGTCTCTGGCCGGGTGATGTACCGCGAAACCATCCGTGCTGCCCTGCTGCGCCACCTTGAAAAGGATCTCGGGCCTATGGCGCTGCCCCAGCTGCCGCCGAGCCTTGCCCCGTTCGCCGTCGCCGAATACTTCCCCTCCCCCTCGCAGACCGGACTGACCGACGAGCGCCAGCACGCCGTCGCACTGGCCTACCTGATTCCCGTCACCGGTGAGTGCGACCCGCGGCAGGACGCACTGGAGCTGTCCTGGCTGACGCCTGAGGAAGCCCTGAGCCCGGACGTGTACTCGGAGTTCTCCGGCGGCCGCGGCGATCTGCTGCGCCAGGCCCTCGCTTCCGCCGGCTGGGGCCGGTAGGGCGTTACGTTACCGATTCTTTATATACTGGGGGCTGATGCTCCGAACGCGAAGGAACAGCCATGTCAGAGAGTGTGCCGGATACGTATGCCTTCCGGGTCAATGCCGAACTGCTCGTTCCGGGGCAAAAACTGGTCACGGATGACCTGACCTGGGCACCGCTGGCCACCCTCCGCATCGAGGACGATGACTTCGGCACTCCTGCACTGGTGATCGCCGAACTGGACGACGGCGTAACGCTGCGCATCGCGTACGGTTCCACGGTGCGGGTGGCGGCTTCACCGCCGGAACAGACCGCTTCCGACGCCGTCCGCCTCGTTCCCACGGACGAGGAAACCTATGCTGAAGTGCTGGCCGCCGCCGAAGCTGCCCACCCGGATGACCGCGCCGTGAAGGAGCTCGTCACCCGGCTCAGCCGAGGCCTGAACGTCAAGGCAAGCAGTAACCTGCAGGACGTCCGGGACCTGGCGTTTACCCTCTACGTTGACCTTGGGGATACGGAGAACGCGCTGGCGGTCTGCGGGCTGATCACCGGGCTGGGGTTCGACGGCAACTATGGTCGGTGGAACTGGATTCAGGACGCGCTGTCCCTGGCCGCGCACATCTCCCACGATGCCGGCGATCTGGAGGCCTCCACCGCCTACGCGCAGGCGGTGCGCGCTGGAGACCACGCAGAATCCGATCCGCTCAAGGCGAAGCTCTCCGCCGAACTGCTGCAGCGGCAGCTCAACGAACCGAACCTCTATGACCGGGAAGTGCAGCGGGCGGCCGAAGCCGACGACGAGCGCAGCGAACGGGACTGGCGGATCCTGCGGCTGGATACGCTCTTGTACCTGCGGGCCCACGGCGGTTCGCAGACCTTCAGCGACGCCGAGATTGAGCGCCGCATCCGCAATGAGCTCAGCGCGATCCGCGGGCTGAACCTGGATCTCTAGGCCGGGCTGAAGCTGGCAGCATCTCTAGGCCGGGCTGAAGCTGGCAGCATCTCTAGGCCGGGCTGAACCTGGCAGCTAAAGCCTGGACTGAAGCTGGCTGGGCTCGTTGACGGCTAGCTGCCAGCTGGCGCAGTGGTCTTTCCGGCGTTGCCTGGGCCTCCGGCGTTGCCTGGTTTTCCGGCGTTAGCTGGCTCTCCTGCGTTGCCTGGGCCTGCGGCGTTGCCTGACTTTCGGTTCCGGGTGCTCCAAACCTGCACGAGCACCACCAGCGTCATGCCGACGACGGCGCCGATCACGGTTTCCAGCACCCGGTCCTGGATCAGAACGGCCGGATCACTGGGATGGGAGAGCTCGGTGCTCAGCAGGGCCAGGGGCGTAATGACCACCTGGGCCAGGGCGTAGTTGCGGGCGATGAAAAGTTCGGCACCGCACTGGAGCACCGCGATGACCAGGATCAGCTGCCAGGGCGCGAGTCCAGCCACCAGGATCACCGCGGTCACCGCCAGCCCGCCGGCGGTGCCCAGCATGCGGCTCAGCCCGCGTTGGATCCGGTGCCGGAAGGTGGCCCCCACCAAAGGAACCGTCGCGGCAACCATTGCCCAGTAGTTGTGGCCGATTCCCAGCAGTGACGCAATCGATCCGGCGGCCGCCGCGGCTGTGGCGTACAGGGCGGCGTCGACGTAGATGGTCCGCCGCTGGGCCAGCGACAGGCCCGGGCGCGCGGGCTTCACCCAATCCGTCCGGTATTTGGGCCACAGCATGGCGGCCTGCCCCAGGATAAGCGCGAAGGCAATGGTGGCACCGGCTGCAAGCATGGCCTGCCAAAGCGGAGGATGCCCGGGCACGGATGCAATGGCCGCGTAGGCAAAGATATGGAACAGTGACCCCGCCGGACGCAGCCGCCAGAAGCCGGTGGCAATGGTTCCCAGCCCAGCAACCAGCGTGGTTCCCAGGACAATCCCCCAGGCGTCTGGGCCAAGCCGGGAGGTAAGCACACCGGCCAGAATGACGAGGAGCATCAGGGTCCCGGCCCGCAGCTGGTGCCCCAGTCGCTGGCGGTGCGGTTCATTGCGGCCGTAGATTCCGGTGAAGGCTCCGAAGGCCACGAAGATGGCCAGGTCAATCCTGCCCATCAAAAGCAGGGTGAACAATGGGAGCCCTATCCCGACTCCGCAGCGGATTCCCACGTGGTGGTCATTGTGGGCAGGGGCAATGCTGAACATTTCGCGAAGGTGCTGCAAGGGTACTGAAGGGCCTTTCTTGGCTGTCGGCGGTGGCCGGATCCCCCAATAAATCCCGTAACAACTCTACGCCCGCCCGGCGGGCGCCTTTCCCGGCCGGTATGTCTGGCCGGTTGCCCCGGTAAGGCAAAATAGAAGCGTGTCCTCCACTGGTTTTTCCTTTGCCCTCGGTAAGCGCCTGCGCGAAACCACTCCCGACTCCGCGTCCCGCACCCAGGCCAACGGCGGTGAGTTCCAGGGCCGTACCGGCACCATCTCCACCCCGCACGGTGAAATCCAGACCCCGGCCTTTATCGCTGTCGGCACCAAGGCCACGGTCAAGGCGGTGCTCCCGGAGTCGGTTGCAGAGCTGGGCGCGCAGGCCGTGCTGGCCAACGCCTACCATCTGTACCTGCAGCCCGGCGCGGACATCCTCGACGAAGCCGGCGGCCTCGGAAAGTTCATGAACTGGTCCGGCCCCACGTTCACGGACTCAGGCGGGTTCCAGGTCATGAGCCTGGGAGCCGGGTTCAAGAAGGTCATCAATATGAACGCCGACGGCAGCACACACGCCACCGGCGCGGATGACGACGTCGCGCCCGGCAAGGAGCGCCTGGCCCACATTGATGACGACGGCGTCTGGTTCAAGTCCCACCTCAATGGAGACAAGCACCGCTTCACGCCGGAAATCTCCATGCAGGTCCAGCACCAGCTCGGCGCGGACATCATGTTCGCCTTTGACGAGCTGACCACCCTGCTGAATTCCCGCGGCTACCAGGAACGGTCGCTGGAACGCACGCGGCTGTGGGCCGAGCGCTGCCTCATTGAGCACCGGCGCCTTACCGAGGAGCGGTCGCACCGGCCGTACCAGGCGCTGTTCGGCGTGCTGCAGGGCGCCCAGTATGAGGACCTTCGCCGCAAGGCTTCACGTGACCTCGGAGCCATGGACTTCGACGGGTTCGGCATCGGCGGGGCGCTGGAGAAGGAGAATCTCGGCACCATTGTCCGCTGGTGTACGGAAGAACTGCCGGAGGACAAACCACGCCATCTGCTGGGGATCTCCGAGCCGGACGACATCTTCACCGCCATCGAAAACGGAGCCGACACCTTCGACTGCGTCTCCCCCACCCGGGTGGCCCGCAACTCGGCGTTCTACACCCCGTACGGCCGGAAGAACCTCTCCAACGCCAAGTTCAAGCGGGACTTCGGCCCACTGGTGGACGGCTGTGACTGCTACGCCTGCGCCAACTACTCCAGGGCGTACATCCACCACCTGTTCAAGTCGAATGAGATGGTCAGCCACACCCTGATTTCGATCCACAACGAGCGCTTCACCGTGAAACTGGTCGACGACGCCCGGCTGGCAATCGAGGACGGCACGTTCTTCGAGTTCAAGGACGAGGTCCTGGCCAAGTACTACAGCTGATTGCTGGGGACACCCCCACCGGATGGGGACACCCCTCCCGCGGGTTTCCCTGCAGTTGGGGACACCCCCGCCGGATCGGGACATCCCTGCCGCGGATTTCCCTGCAGTTGGGGACACCCCCGCCGGATGGGGACATCCCTGCCGCGATGCCGCGCAGGAAAGTCCCCCGCTGGTCGAATTGTCCCTAAACGGACCGAAACCAGCTCTGTGAGAGATGTCCCGGCAGCAGCAGTCACCGGCGGCAGACGCTCACCCAGCTACCCGGCAACCTCACCATAGGTCGGTTCACGCTTCTTGATCGCCTTGATCACGGCCGAGGTCAGCGGCACGAAGAGGAACTCCACCGCGGTCTTATAGACAAAGCCGAAAATCACATAGTTCACAAACTGGCCGGCGTCACTGATGCCGATGACCGGGGCGGCGATGGCGCAGAAAATCAAGGTGTCGGCGAACTCCCCGGCACCGGTGGAAGCCATCAGCCGACCGGCAAGGGCCCGCTCCTTGAACCGTGCCTTCATCCGCGTCAGGACGAGGGAGTTCAGCAGCTGGCCGGCCAGGAAACCTAGCAGTGACGCCACGACGATCTGCCAGACCGGACCGAGCGCCGTTTCCAGTGCCGCCTGCTTCTGGAGCCCAAAGTCGTCGTCGAACCCTGGCAGCACGATGATGGCCGCGAACGCCAGGGCCGCAAACGCGGCCATGGCGAATCCCATGTAGATGGCCCGCCGGGCCGCCTTGAAGCCGTACACCTCGCTGATGACGTCACCGAGGATGTAGGCCAGCGGAAAGAGGAAGAAACCCCCGTCGGTGACGATGCTGAAGTCCCCGAAGATCGGGCCGAGGGTCACACCCTTGGTGGCCCCGATGTTGGAAATGATGATCACCACGCACATGAGGGTGAGGATCAGGTCGTAATGGGAACTGCCGCGCGAGGCGTAGCTGGGAGCCTGCGGCGCTTGGACGGCAGCGCCCGGGGTTGGTGAAGACATGGGTAATCCCGTTCGGTTAGTGGTTCGCCTGGCTTTCACCGGCTGTATTAGCACTTGCCCGCTGTCCCGGGCGGCCCAAAGGACCAGCGTTCATTCTGCCATGATTCGCTGCCCTGCGGCCCCGCGGCCCCAACCGCGCACCGGCAGTCCCAGCCGCGCAGCACAACTGCCCGCCCCAACTTCCCGCCCAACTTCCCGCCCTCCCGGGGCGGCGTCATAATTCTGAACATGTTCAAAAGTATGTTCTAATCATCCCCTAACGAAGTAGAAACAGGAGTTCGATGGCCGCCGGGGCAAAGAGCGAAACCACCCGGCAGCGGCTGGTCGAGACAGCAACAGCGCTTTTCCGCGCACAGGGATATGAGCGCACCACCATGCGCGGGATCGCTGAGAAGGCCGGCGTCTCCGTCGGCAACGCGTACTACTACTTCGATTCCAAGGACGCGATCGTCGCCGAACTTTACCGCTCGCTGCAGGACGAACACCGGTCGGTTGCCCTGCCGCTGCTGCGCGAGGGGCACAACCTCGGCGAGCACCTCCGGGTGATCCTGCTGGCCAACCTCGATGTCCTGGCTCCGTACCACGGGCTGGGGCACCAGTTCCTGAAAAATGCCGCCCTGCCTGTCCCGAACGGGACGCGCTATGCCGCCCGCGCGGAGGCAGCAGCTGCGACGGCGGCGGCACCCCCAGCGACGACGTCGTCCGCCCAGACAGATACTCCTGCGGACTCCCAGCCGGATGCCCCATCCCCCGCACCAGATGCAGCGCAGATCGGCCGCGGGAAGTCGATTGCCGTCTATCGGCAGGCTGTCCAGACGGCCCGCCCGCAACCGCCGCTGGCCATCCGGGACGATTTGCCGGAGCTCCTCTGGCTCCTCCACATGGGCGTCACACTGTTCTGGGTCTATGACTCCTCCCCCGGTCAAACCCGCTCCCGGCGGCTGGTGGCAAATACCGCTCCGCTGGTCGCGAAGCTGGTGATCCTCTCACGCCTACCGGTTGTCCGGAATATTGTGGAAGATGTGGTGAAGCTGCTGCGAGGAGCGCGATCACATGACTGAAACTGCGGACGACGACGACGTCGATCGAGCGGGCCCATCCACCGGCCCGCGTGCCTCTAAAGGTGCTCCGAAAGACCGCGCCCCGGGAGAACACCTATCCCTGGCCCCGCGCGTTACCTTCGGCCCGATCGCCTTCGTCACCGGCTATGTCATCGCCTGCGTGCTGGCGGCCGTGATTGCCGTCGTCGTAATCGGCTGGGGCACCTCCCGCGATTTCTGGGGGTACCTCTGGATTGTCGTGATCGCGGCGTTCTACGCCGGAGGCATCGGACTGATCACTGCGGCGCCGGTCGGCCTGGCCCTGGGCCTGCTGCTGCGGAACGTACCGAACCAGTGGCTGCACGTCCTCGCGTTTTTTCTGGTGCCCACACTGCTTGCGTGGCTGGTGATCGGCCTGATTGCCGGCTCGGTCGGAGTGCCGCTGCTGATGGCGCTGGCGATCGGCTGCTCGGCGGCAATCGGACGGCTGGCTGTGTGGCCCCTGATGGATATCCGCACCTGACGCTTTGCGTTCCGGCCACGTCGCAGGTGGCGGCCTGCACCGCTCAGGGTAGAAGATGGAAACATGTCTTCACACACACATTCGGCACCTCCCGTCACTCTCACCATCGCCGGCTCGGAAGCCACCGGCGGAGCGGGCGCGCAGGCAGATCTCAAGACGTTCCAGGAACTGGGCACCTACGGTATTGCGGCCTTGACGTGCATCGTCTCCTTCAACCCGAAGGACAACTGGAACCACCGCTTCGTTCCGGTTGACCCGCAGGTGATCGCGGACCAGCTCGAGGCCATCCAGACGGCCTACGACCTGCAGACCGTGAAGATCGGCATGCTCGGCACTCCGGCAACCATCGACACCGTCGCCAAGGCACTGCAGAGCCAGGACTGGACGAACATCGTGCTGGACCCGGTCCTCATCTGCAAGGGACAGGAACCGGGCGCTGCCCTGGACACCGACCAGGCGCTGAAGGCCCAGATCCTACCGCTGGCCACGTTCGTGACCCCGAACCATTTCGAATCCTTGTCCCTCTCCGGCATGGACTCCATCGACTCCGTTGAGGACCTGAAGGAAGCCGCCCGCCGGATCCACGAAGCGTCCGGCGCCGTGGTGCTCGCCAAGGGCGGGGTGCGGCTGGAAGGCGACGACGCCGTCGACGTTTTCTATGACGGCCAGACCATGGAGGTGCTGCGCGCTCCGAAGGTCGGCGACGTTGCCGTCAGCGGTGCGGGCTGCTCGCTGGCTGCCGCGATCACCGCCGAACTGGCCAAGGGTGCAACACCGCTTGAGGCCGCCCGCACGGCCAAGGCTTTCGTGACCGAAGGCATCCGGAACCGGGTTTCCTCGAATACACCGTTTGACGCGCTGTGGCAGGGCGGCGCTGGCAACGGTCCGGCTCTCTAACCACCCAAACCAAGCCTCCCGTCCTCCCAACTCCATAGCATCCCCTCTCGTTGAGAGGACACAAAGCGGCCTTTTCAGCCCTGAGTTTTCAGCGCTGAGAAGGCCGCTTTCTGCGCTTCCGTGAGAGTGGAAAACAGCTCCGCGTCAAGACCCCGTCCACGAACCGCCGTCCAAATCCGAAAACCTTTGACTGCCCGGATCACTCACTTAGGGTGTGCCTACGGCTGCGGGCAATTTGGGGGCCGAAGGTGCATGCTGACACCCCTCAACGGGGGTTTGGGGGCACAAACGGAAAGCTGCCACGTGTGTCAGCAACCGGTGGGTGGCGTTTCGAGTCTCGAGCTAGACAGGTCTCTCTGACGGCGTTCCTCCGGTAACACGCGGCGGAATGTTCAAGGAGCACAATGAGACGGTCCATTCATCGCAGACCGGGGGTGGTGGCAACTGCCGCCGTCGCCGGCCTCGCACTCACAGCAGGATTGGGCCTACCGGCCCAGGCAACCGACGGCACCACGGGCACAGAGAACGCCGCCCAGGGTTTCGCGGTCGAGAAATTCGCGGAGCAAAAGGTCTCACCGAGCCTCCGCGGCGTCAGCGGAGAGGTCTCCGTCTATGTCCAGTTCACCGGCGAAGGCGCCTTCGAACAGACCCAGCCGGAGGCCGTGAAGGAAGGCAGGCAGGACCCGGTGGTGGATGCACCGCGGGTCCAGCAGATCCGGGCAGAGATCGAGTCCCAGGCCGAGTCGGTGGCCCAGGAAGCATCTGCCAGCACCATTTACACCACCACCAACTCGCTGCCCGGTGTGGCAATCGTCGGTGACGTTGAAGCGATCAAAGCGCTGGCGGACCGCGACGACGTCGCCAAGATCACCCGGATCGTGCCCAAGACGATCGACAACAAGGGCGCAGACATCGACACCCGGGCACTGAACACCTGGGTGGAACGCCAGCAGACCGGCAAGGGCATCACCATTGCCGTGCTGGACACCGGCATCGACTACACGCACAGCGACTTCGGCGGTCCCGGCACGGTGGAAGCGTTCGAGGCCGCGCAGGCTTCACCCGCCATTCCCGACGCCGCCAGCGGACTGCTCGACCCGTCCAAGTTCATCGGCGGATATGACCTGGTGGGCGACGACTACAACGCCGATCCCACCGCGGAAAACTACCAGCCGATCCCCAAACCGGACCTCAACCCGCTGGATTGCCAGGGCCACGGTACGCACGTAGCCGGCACTGCCGCCGGATACGGCACCAACGCAGACGGCACCACCTTCCGCGGCGGCTACTCCTCGCTGACCGCGCAGACCGTGAATGACCTGCGGATCGGTCCGGGGTCGGCGCCGGAGGCCCAGCTGGTTGGCATCCGTGTGTTCGGCTGCACCGGATCGTCCGACGTCGTCGGCCAGGCCCTGGACTATGTGCTGGACCCCAACGGCGACGGCGATTTCTCCGACCGCGCGCAGGTCGTGAACATGTCCCTCGGCTCCGACTACGCTCCGGTCGATGACCCGGAAAATGACATCGTGGACAAGCTGACCGAGCAGGGCATCCTGTCGGTGGTCGCCTCCGGCAACGCCGGTGACGTCTACAACGTGGGCGGCTCTCCCGGCAACGCCCGGTCCGCGCTCACGGTGGCCAGTTCCATCGGCTCCCAGATTTCCCTGGACCGCGCCGACGTCCTGGCCCCGGAAGATTTGAAAGGCTCAGCCGCGGGACAGTACTCCGCCAACTTCAACTACTCCGATCCGG